>DATLWA010000329.1:0-4206 GCA_035576905.1 Gemmatimonadales bacterium | reverse complement strand
GCGGCGAGCCGCCGGAAGAAGTCCGTGAGGCCCGCGAGATGCTTGTAACTGAGCGCGTAGTCGAGCCCGGCGAAGTACTCGCGACAGGCGGCGAGCGACACGCCCGTGGCCCGTTCGGCGTCGGCCGCCAGCACGTCGAGGTGCGCGAGGCCCAAGTCGCGCGAGGCCAGCAGCCCCTGGTGCACCCGCCGCACGGCGTCCTGCTCCGCCTGCCGGCGTGCCGCCCAGACCGCGAAGACGAACGGCAGGCCTGTCCACGCCTTCCATTCGGCGCCCAGGTCGTAGCGGTGGGCGTAGACCCCCCGCGCCGCGAGCAGCAGCGCCGCGTCGCCGATCACCAACACGGCTTCGTGGGGCAGCTGCGCCAGCGCGTCGAGATCGGTCGCCTCGGCCCGCGCCTGCGCAAAGCGCGGCGCCACGTGCCAGCGGTCACGGCACAAGAGCTCGAGCAGACCGACCGAGGTGCGCGACGACGCGGTGAGCAACACGGCGCGGTCGTCGAGCTCCGTCACCGGCCGCTTGCTGAACAGGGCGACGCTGCGCACCGGGCCGTCGCACGAGATCGCCAGGTCCGGGAGCAACACGAGATCCTTGGCGTGGCGGGCGTACTCGACGGCACTGATCACGCTCACGTCCAACTCGCCCGCCGTCAGCAGGTCGTTGAGCTCCGCGGGCGTCCCGGTCACCAGTTCCGCCGGCACGTGCACGGCGCCCCGGTCGAGCCCCGCATAGACCGGATAGCAATTGATGTACCCGATGCGGCCTAAGCGCATGCGTTACTCCGCACTGTCGACCCCACTCAAGACGGGGAGGCTGCGCTTCTTGGCTCCGGCCTGGGGACGGTGCTCGATCTTGAAGGTCGGTCCGGCGGGACCTTCGGGGTGCGCGATCCCCTGGCCCGGCTGCCAGTCCTCGAACGTGCGCACCGTGTGGTACAGGGAGTCCCGTTCCGCGGGCTCTTTTCCCGCGCCGCGAATCAGCGCGATGATCTCGTCGTACGACAGCCACATCGGCGTGCCGGCGCCGGCCTCGTGGTAGACGCGCTCGAACACCACCGTGCCCTCGAGGTCGTCGCAGCCGAAGCCCAGCGATACCTGCGAGATGAACGGCGTGACCATGGGCCAGTGCGTCTTCACGTGCGGGATGTTGTCGAGCACGAGGCGGCCCACGGCGATGTTCTTCAGGTCGTCGAAACCCGTCGTGGCGGTGCCGGTTCGGCCCAGCGCTTCGCCCAGCTCGTTGTGATCAGGGTGATACGCCAACGGGATGTACGTCAGGAAACCGTGCGTCTCGTCCTGCAGCGCGCGCAGTGCCAACAGGTGATCGACGCGATCCTCCAGCGTCTCCACGTGCCCGTAGAGCATCGTGCAGTTCGACGGCAGCCCCACCTGGTGGGCCTCGCGGTGCACGGCGAGCCATTCGTCGCCCGTGAGCTTACGATCGGCGATGGTTGCGCGCGCGGCCGGACTGAACACTTCGGCGCCGCCGCCGGGCAGACTGGTCACGCCGGCGTCCTTCATCGCCTGCAGGACCTCCCGCACCGCCATCCCTTCGAGTCGCGCCAGGTGCGCCACCTCGACCGCGGTGAGCGCCTTGATGTGGACGCCGGGGTGCCGCTCGCGCAGCCCTCGGAACATGTCGAGGTAGTAAGCGAGCTCGAGCTTGGGATGCAGGCCGCCCACGATGTGGAACTCGCGGGTGGCGTTCTCGCGGGCCGCCTCGGCCTCGGCGAAGACTTCCGCGAGCGAGCGCGTGTAGGCGCCGTCTTCCTTCGGCATGCGCGCGAACGAGCAGAACACGCACGTGTTGCGCAGCACGCAGACGTTCGTGGGATTGATGTGCTGGTTGGCGGCGAAGTAGACGCGATCGCCGTTCTTGGCGCGATTGGCCGCGTCGGCCAGCGCGCCGATGGCGAGCAGGTCGTGCGACCGGAACAGCGTGAGCGCGTCGTCGCGAGTGAGACGCTCGGAGCGCGCAACCTTGTCCGCGACGCGGTCCAACGACCGGTCCCGGGCGGTCATTTGGCGGCGGCGACTCTCCGCACCGCCAGCGTCACATTATGGCCACCGAAGCCGAACGAGTTCGACAGCGCGACGTCGAGCGTGCGCTTCACCGCCTTGTTGGGCGCCGAGTTGAGATCGCAGGCAGGGTCGGCGTGGAACTGGTTGATGGTGGGCGGCACGATGCCTTCGTGCACCGCCAGCGCGCACACGCCGAACTCGAGCGCGCCCGCCGCGCCCAGCAGGTGGCCGGTCATGGACTTGGTGGAGCCGAAGATCAGCTGCTTGGCCTGCGGGCCGAACACGGCTTTCACGGCGGCCGTCTCGGCGGCGTCGCCGTACGGCGTGGACGTGCCGTGCGCGTTGATGTAGCCCACCTGGTCGAGTTTCACGCCACCGTCCTGCATGCACAACTTCATCGCGTCCTGCGCGCCGGCGCCGTCGGGTGCGGGCGCGGTGATGTGGTATGCGTCGGCCGTGGCACCATAGCCCACCATCTCACAGTAGATCTTCGCGCCACGGCGCTGCGCGTGGTCCCACTCCTCGAGAATCACGCAGGCGGCGCCGTCGCCCATCACGAAGCCGTCGCGATCCTTGTCGAACGGGCGGCTGGCGGTCTGCGGGTCGTCGTTGCGCTCCGACAGCGCCTTCATGTTGGCGAACGATGCGATCGCGAGCGGCGTGATGGCGGCTTCGGAGCCGCCGGCGACCACGACGTCCGCTTCGTTGTGTTGGATCAGGCGGAAGGCGTCGCCCAGCGAGTGCCCGCTGGTGGCGCACGCCGACACCGTGGCGTAGTTCGGTCCTTTGAACCCGTAGCGCATCGACACGAGGCCCGCCGCGACGTTCGGCATGAACATCGGGACGAAGAAGGGAGACACGCGGCTCGGTCCCTTCTCGATGTAATTGCGGCATTGCTCTTCGAAGGTCGCGATGCCGCCGGTCCCCGTGCCGATGATCACGCCGACTCGCTTGAGGTCGATCTGATCCAGCTTTCCTTCGAGGCAGGAGTCCTTCACCGCCTGCGCGGCGGCGGCGATCGCGAACTGCGCGAACAGGTCGTAGCGCCGGACTTCCTTCTTTTCCATGAAGGCGCTCGGATCGAACCCCTTCACCTCGCACGCGAAGCGCACCGGCAGCTGCGCCGGGTCGAAGCGCGTGATGACGGCTGCGCCCGACGTGCCGGCGGTCAGCGCCCGCCACGTCGTGTCGGTGTCCGTACCCAACGGGGTCACGAGCCCGAGGCCCGTGACCGCCACGCGCCGCCGCACCTGCTTACTTCCCCATCTTGTCGTGGAGGTATTTCATCGCATCGCCGACCGTGCGGAGCTTCTCCGCTTCTTCATCGGGGATGTCGATGTCGAATTCCTTCTCGAACGCCATGACCAGCTCCACGGTGTCGAGGCTGTCGGCGCCGAGATCCTCCATGAAGCTCGCATCAGCGGTGAGCTTGTCGCGCTCCACGCCGAGCTCCTCGACGATGATGTCCTTGACCTTCTCCTCGAGCTGCTTCATGTCCATTGCCATGGGATATCCTCAGCGGAGGTAAGGGGTCGGCTCACATCACCATCCCGCCATCGACAACCAGCACCTGTCCCGTAATGTAGCTGGCCCAGTCGGAAGCGAGAAAGAGGACGGCGGCCGCGACATCCGCGCCCTGCCCCAGCCGTCCCAGCGGAATCGCGGCCTGCAGCGCCTGTTTGGCTTCCTCGGCGATGCCCCGCGTCATTTCGGTATCGATGTAACCCGGCGCCACGGCGTTGACCAGCACGTTGCGCGACGCCAGCTCCTTGGCCACGGCCTTGGTGAAGCCGATCAGGCCGGCCTTGGATGCGGCGTAGTTGGACTGGCCTTTGTTGCCCGTCAGCCCCACCACGCTCGTGATGTTGACGACCCGCCCCCAACGGCGCTTGATCATGCCGCGCGCCGCCAGCTTGGTCATCAGGAACGCGCCCTTCAAGTTCGTGTCGAGGACCTGATCCCAGTCGTCCTCGGCGATGCGAAACAGCAGGTTGTCGCGCGTGATGCCGGCGTTGTTGACGAGAATGTCCACCGGGCCGAGCGCTTTGTCGACCGTGCCGAGCGTCGTCTCCGCCTGGGCGGCGTCGCTCACGTCGCACGCGAACCCCTGGGCGCCCCCGCCCAGCTCCTGCGCCGCCTGCTGCGCCCGCGCCCCGTCGCGCGCGAGCACCGCCACCTTGGCGCC
>DATLWA010000328.1:0-15554 GCA_035576905.1 Gemmatimonadales bacterium | reverse complement strand
GTTGGCGAACGCCGCGCCACGCCGATGCGCGCGCCATGTCGCCGTGACGTTGCAGCCCTTGGCGTTGGTGGACAGGAAGTACACGTTGGCGTAACCGCCCGTCGCCAGGACCACCGCGTCGGCGGCGTGCGAGGAAATCTTCCCGCTGACCAGATCGCGCACCACGATGCCGCGCGCCTGGCCGTCGATCAGCACGACGTCGAGCATCTCGTGGCGCGAGTACATGGCCACCTGGCCCAGCCCGATCTGGCGCTCCAGGGCCTGGTAGGCGCCGAGCAGCAGCTGCTGGCCCGTCTGGCCGCGGGCGTAAAATGTGCGCGAGACCTGCGCGCCGCCGAAGGAGCGGTTGGCGAGCAGGCCGCCGTACTCGCGCGCGAACGGTACGCCCTGCGCCACGCATTGGTCGATGATGTTGACGCTGATCTGCGCCAGGCGGTACACGTTCGCCTCGCGCGAGCGGAAGTCACCGCCCTTGACCGTGTCGTAGAACAGCCGCCAGATCGAATCGCCGTCGTTCTGGTAATTCTTGGCGGCGTTGATGCCGCCCTGCGCCGCGATCGAGTGCGCGCGCCGCGGGCTGTCCTGAAAGCAGAAGCACGACACGCGGTAGCCCAGCTCGGCGAGCGACGCCGCGGCCGACGCGCCGGCGAGACCCGAGCCCACCACGATGACGTGGAATTTCCGCTTGTTGGCCGGGTTCACGAGCTTCATCTCGAAGCGCTGCGTGTCCCACTTCTTCTCGATGGGGCCGTCGGGCACGCGCGAGTGCAGGGTCATCAGCGCACCACGCCGGCGAGCACGGCGACCGGCACGGCGATGAATCCCGCCGTGACGAGGAGCGTGTAGCCCGCGGCAAACGCGCGCCGCCAGCGATTGTACTTGGGATGATTGAGGCCGAGCGTCTGAAAGGCCGAGTAGATGCCGTGGTACATATGGAAGGCCAGCACCAGCACGGCCGCGATGTAGGCGAGCGCCACAGACGTACGACTGAAGCTCGCGACCAGGTTGTGATAGACGTCACCCGGTACGAAACTCGGGTTCGCTTTGCCGAACGTGAGGTCGAGCAGGTGATAGACGACGTACGCGACGATCAGCAGCCCGCCCCAGCGCATCGTCCGGGCGGCCCAAGTCGTCTCGATCAGCTCCAAGCGCTTGTAGCCCTCGGGCCGCGCCGCCCAGCTGGCGCGCGTGACGGCCCATGCCGCCCAGATGTGCAGGCCCACCGCGGCAAGCAGGATGATACGAGCGGCCCACAGGAGCTGGCCGCGCCCGAAAAACGGCGCGCCCACCGTGCGGAGGCCTTCGGCGTAGGCGTTGAAGTGCTCGGGTCCCTGGAAGACTTTGAGATTGCCCGCCATGTGGGCCAGCACGAAGCCCAGCAGGATGACGCCCGTCGCGGCCATGACGACCTTCTTGCCGACGAGCGATCCGAGCAGGCGCTGCACACGGGACATCGCGGCTCCCAGGAGAGCGGGTGAGAACGGACAGATGATACCTGGAAGCTGGCATCGGGAGCAAGCGCAGGAACGGCTGCGGCTCAGGCGGTGTTATTTTGCTGGACTCTCACGCGGCGGATCTCGTGCTTCTCACGTTGTGCAAATCAAAGCTCCACCGGGCGACGGTGACCCAGGCGGACCTCAATTACGAAGGCAGCATCACCATCGACGCGGGGTTGATGGAGGCGGCGGCGATCCTGCCGTTCGAGCGCGTCCAGGTGGTGAACATCGCCAACGGCGCGCGGTTCGAGACCTACGCCATCGAAGGCGAGCGCGCGTCCGGTATGATCCGGGTGAACGGCGCGGCGGCGCGCCTGGTGCAGCCCGGCGACCACGTCATCATCATCACGTACGCCCAGTTGACCCCCGCAGAAGCGCGCGAGCACCAGCCGGTGATCGTGCTGCTCAACCCCGATAACTCCGTTCGCGACCGGCTGACGCCGGACCGCTCGACCGGCGCCGCGGTGCTGTCCGAGTCGGACTGACCGTATGACCACCCGGCCGCGCGTCGTGGTCGTGGGGGCGGGGTTCGGCGGCTTGTGGGCCGCCCGCGCGCTGGCCCGCGCGCCGGTGGACGTCCTGATCGTCGACCGGCACAACTACCACCTGTTCCAACCGCTGCTCTATCAGGTCGCCACGGCGGGGCTCGAGCCCGAGTCCATCGCGCGGCCGGTTCGCACCATCCTGCGTAAGCAGCGCAACGTCGATTTCCGCCTCACCGAGGTGACCGGCGTTGACCTGGCGCGGCGCGAGCTGGCGACCGCCGGCGGGCCCGTCGGCTACGACTATCTGATCCTCGCCATGGGCGGCGAGACCAACTACTTCGGACTCGACGGCCTGCGGCGCCACGCGTTCGGCCTCAAGGACATCGACGAGGCCGAGCTGATCAAGAACCATGTGCTCGCCTGTTTCGAGCACGCGATGACGGAGCCCGACGCGGACCGCCGCCGCGCGTTGCTCACGTTCGTCGTGGTGGGCGGCGGTCCCACCGGCGTCGAGATGGCGGGCGCGCTCTCGGAGCTGATCCGGTTGGTGTTGGTCAAAGATTATCCGCGCCTCAACGTGAAGGATGTGCGCGTCCTGCTGCTCGAGGCGACCGACCGGCTGCTCGCCGCCATGCCGGCGCCCCTCGCCGAAGCGGCCGCGAAGAAGCTCTGGGACAAGCTGGTGGAGGTGCGCTACGGCGCCGCCGTCGCCGACTACGACGGCCAGGCGGTCCGGTTGAAGGGCGGGGAAGTGATCCCCGCGCGCACACTGATCTGGGCGGCCGGCGTGCGCGCCGCGAGTCTCGCCGCGAAACTCGGTCTGCCCACCGCGGCGCAAGGCCGCGTGCGCGTGGAGCCCACGCTGCAGGTGGCGGGACACCCCGAGGTCTTCGTGATCGGTGACGCGGCGTACATCGAAAATGACGGAAAGCCGCTGCCGATGGTCGCACCGGTGGCGATGCAGATGGCGCAGGTGGCGGCGACGAACATCCGGCGCGGCCTGGCCGGGCAACCGCCTGTGGCGTTCCGGTTTCGCGACCCCGGCACGCTCGCCACCATCGGCCGCAATGCCGCCGTCGCCTACATCCACGGCTTCTCGTTCCGCGGCTTTCCGGCGTGGGTGGTGTGGCTGGTGGTCCACCTGATCCAGCTGATCGGCTTCCGCAACAAGCTGGTGGTGCTGATCAACTGGGCGTGGGATTACCTCTTCTACGAGCGCGGCGCGCGATTGATCACCCGGCGCGGCTGAGACCGCCGCCGCACCACGCCGTTCCAGCCGCACTCCAGGCACCAGCGCCGCTGCAGGCCGGGCAGCAAGCGGTCGAGCAACGCGTTGCGCAGCGGCACCATCTCGACCTGGCAGTGCGGGCACAACGGTCCGCGCGGCACGAGGAAGTAGGCGACGCCCAAGATCATCGCCACGCGCAGCAGCACCGTGCCAAACAGCACCGCGACGATCACCACGTCGTCCATGGGCACAATGTGGGGTCGGGGCGGGCGGTTGTCACGACCCGGACGCAGCGCGGCCTCGCGCTCGTGCGTAGGGCAGATAGCTTTCCCGCGCCTGCTGTGGCCGTCCACCCTCGGAGGGAATTCATGCGCCCGTCGCTCGTCTGTGCCGCGCTGGTCTGCGCGCTGCTGCCGTCCGTCTCGTTCGCCCAGAATCCGCCCCCGGCCGGGGCCCAGCGGCCGGAGCGGCCGGCCGAAGGTCCCAAGCCGTACGCGCAGGTCATCACGTCCGACGCGACCAACGACACCGGCGTCTTCATCGTCCATCGCCTGCCCGAGAAGCTGTACTTCGAGATTCCGCGCGCCGCGCTGGACCGCCCGTTTCTGCTGGTGGCGCGCTACAGCGCCACGCCCGCGGGCACGCGCTACGCCGGTGAAGAGCTGAGTGACCGGGTGGTGCGGTGGCAACGGGTGGGGAATCGCATCCTGCTGCGCAACGTGAGCTACTCGGTGGTGGCCGACTCGACCGAGCCCGTGTCGCGCGCGGTGCAGATGTCGAACTTCGAGCCCGTGATCCAGACGTTCAGCGTGGCGGCCTACAGCGCCAACGTGGACAGCAACGCCGTGATCGAGGTGACGCCGCTCTATACGACGGACGTGCCCGAGCTGTCGGCGCGACGCGCGCTGCGCGCCCGCCGGCTCGATCCCGCGCGGTCGCTGGTGGAGCGGGCCGTGACGTTCCCGACCAACGTCGAAGTCGAGGCTCTGCAGACGTACGAGATGCCCGATTCCGGCGGCCCCGGCGGGCAATTCGGCGGCCCCGCTCCGGCGAGCAGCATGTCGGCCCTGGTGCATTACTCGATGGTCCTCCTGCCCGCGCGCCCGATGAAGCCGCGTCTCTGCGACAACCGCGTCGGCTACTTCTCCGTGACCCAGGAGGACTACGGCACCGACGAGCACCGCGTCGCCCGGAACTGCTACATCACGCGCTGGCGGCTCGAGCCCAAGGATCCGTCGGCCGCTGTGAGCGATCCGGTGAAGCCGATCATTTTCTACATCGATCCAGCCACGCCCGCGAAATGGGTGCCGTGGCTCAAGAAGGGCATCGAGAGCTGGGAGCCGCTGTTCCGCGCGGCGGGCCTGTCCAACGCGATTCAAGCGCGCGCCGTGCCGACCGCGGCCGAAGATCCGCGCTTCTCGCTCGAAGACGCGCGCTACTCGTCGGTCCGCTGGCTGCCGTCGCCGATCGAGAACGCCTACGGCCCGCACATCAGCGATCCGCGCACCGGCGAAATCCTCCAGACCAGCATCGGGTTCTACCACAACGTGATGAACCTGGTGCGTGACTGGTATTTCGTGCAGGTCGGGCCGATGGATGCGCGCACCAAGACGCTGCCGCTGCCCGATTCCCTCATGGGCGAATTCCTCGCTTACGTCGTGGCCCATGAAGTCGGCCACACGCTCGGCTTCCCGCACAACATGAAGGCGTCGTCTTCGTATCCCGTGGACTCGCTGCGCAGCCGCGCGTTCACGGCGCGCTACGGCGACGAGCCGTCGATCATGGATTACGGCCGCTTCAACTACGTCGCCCAGCCCGGTGACGGCGCGCGGCTGATCCCCAGCGAGGGACCCTACGACTATTACGCGATCAACTGGGGCTACCATCCGCTGCCCGCCGCGGCGACGGCCGAGGCCGAGCGGCCGACGCTCGACTCGCTGGCGCGGCTGCAGGATCGCAATCCGATGCTGCGTTTCGGTAACGCCGACGGCATCGACCCCGAGGCCCAGACCGAGGATCTCGGGTCGGACCCGATCGCGGCCACGACGCTGGGACTCAAGAACCTCGAGCGGGTGATGCCGATGCTGTTGCCGGCTACCACCGCCGACCGCCTCAAGGACTACGACGACCTGAACGAGATGTACGACCAGGTGGTGGGGCAGTGGCAGCGCGAGCTGGGGCACGTGGTGACGCTGGTGGGCGGCGTGTACCGCGCCGAGCGCTACCCCGATCAGGCTGGACCGATCTTCACGGCGGCGCCGCGCGCGCGGCAGCAAGCCGCGGTGGCGTTCTTGAATGACCGCGCGTTCCGCACGCCGGCGTTCCTGCTCGACCAGAACGTCCTGCGCCGCACCAAGCAGTCCGGTGTGGTGGACCAGATCAGTCGCACGCAAGCGCAGCTGCTCGGCGCGCTGTTCAACGACAGCCGGATGAATCGCCTGGTAGAGCAGGAAGCGATGGCGACCGCCGCGGCGCCGTCGTATCGCTTGAGCGACCTGCTCGGCGACGTGCGGCGCGGTTTGTTCAGCGAGCTCGCGCGCGGCAGCGCGATCGAGGTCTATCGCCGCAACCTGCAGCGCAACTTCATCACGCTGCTGACCGACAAACTCGCGCCGTTGCCGCCGCCGCCGCCCGCGCCGCCGTTCCCGGGATTCATCCCGCCGGCGCCGCGCCCCGACGAAGCGCGCGCCATGATCCGCGGCGAGCTGCGCGATCTCGACGCCGCGCTGGCGACGGCGATCCCCAAGACGGCCGATCGCGTGACGCGGCTGCATCTACAGGACCTGCGCTTCCGAATCGACCAGGCCCTTCACCCCAAGACGTGAGCGTTCGCATGCGCACGACGTACCTGGCGTTGCTGGCTTTCTCCGCCCTCACCCCGGCCGCCGCGCAGACGCCGCTCGGCTTCTCGAGCGCGGCCGCGGCGCGCGAAGATTCGGTCGAGCGGCTGCTGCTCGCCGTCCCCGACACCGCGAGCGTGCGCGCCATGAGCCGCGCGCTCAGCGCCAAACCGCATCTGGCCGGGTCGCCACAGCAGGCGGTGACGCGCGATTACGTCCTGGAGAAGCTGCGCACCTGGGGCTTGGACAGCGTGTGGAGCCAGGCCTACGACGTCTACATCCCGATGCCGGACACGGTGCAGGCGTGGTTCATTCCGCGCCCCGGCGCGGCGCCGCAGCCGCTCGCGCTGCGTGAGCCGCAGCTCGCCACGACGCCCACGCCTGCGGTCCCGCCCTTCAACGGCTACACCGGCGACGGCGACGCCACCGCCGAGGTCGTGTACGTGAACTACGGGCTGATCGAGGATTACAAGGTTCTCGACTCGCTCGGCGTGAGCGTGAAAGGCAAGATCGCGATCGCGCGCTACGGCCGTTCGTTCCGCGGCATCAAGGCGCGCGAAGCGGAGCGCCACGGCGCCATCGGCTTGATCATCTACTCCGATCCGCAGGACGACGGCTATTTCCGCGGCGACGTGTATCCGGCGGGGCCGATGCGGCCGCCGTTCGGCATCCAGCGCGGCTCGATTCTCAACGTAAACGGCGATCCCACCACGCCCGGCTACGCGTCCCTCCCCGGCGCGCGGCGCGTGCCCGAGGACTCGCTGCCGGTGCCGCATATCCCCGTCGTGCCGATGGGCTACGGCAACGCGCAGAAGATCCTCGGCGTGCTCGGCGGCGCCGCGCTGCCCCAGGCGTGGCAAGGCGCCCTGCCGTTCCGCTACCACGCGGGGCCGGGCCCGGCGCGCGTGCGCCTGCTGGTGCGGCGCGAGCACGGCGCCCGCGCCATGCATCCGATCTGGGACACGTTCGGGATGATCCGCGGCGGCACGACGCCCGACGAATGGGTGATCGTGGGCGGGCATCGCGACGCGTGGTCGCCCGGCACCGCCGACAACATCTCGGGCACCGTCACGGTGCTGGAAGCGGCGCGCGCGTTCGCGCAGCTCGCCAAGCAGGGGATCCGGCCGGCCCGGACGCTGATCTTCGCGACGTGGGACGCCGAAGAGTGGGGCTTGATCGGCTCGACGGAGTGGGCCGAGCAGATGGAAGACCAGCTGCGCGCCCACGCCGTCGCCTATATCAATGAAGACGATGTGACGCAGGGCCTCAACTTCGGCGGCGACGGCTCGCCCTCCCTCAAGCACTTGATTCGCGACGCGGCGCACGTGGTGCCCGATCCGTCCGGCACGGGCAACGTGTTCGACACCTGGGTGAAGCGCACCAAGGGCGACAGCAGCCTCGGCAACATGGGCGGCGGGTCGGACTTCCAGGGCTTCTATCATCACATCGGCATTCCGGCGGGCGGCATGGGCTTCGGAGGCTCCACCGGCGTGTACCACTCGATGTACGACGATTACGACTGGATGGACCGTTTCGGCGACAAGGGCTACCGCGAGCACCAGGCCACCGCGCGCTTCGTGAGCATCCTGATGGCGCGGCTGGGCAACGCGCAGGTCGCCCCGCTCGACTACGTCGGATTCGGCACGGAAATGACGAAGCTCGTGGCCGAGCTCGACAGCGGCATCGCGAAGAAAGGCTGGACCGTCAGCACACAGGGGTTGAAGGACGCGCTCGGTCGCTTCACCGATGCGGCGCGGGCATTCGGCGCGGCGCGCGACAGCGCGCTCGCCACGGGCGCGGCGAAGTCCTGGGGCCCCGTCAACGCGGCGCTGATGCAGGTGGAGCGCCGGCTCACGCGACCCGAGGGCCTCAAGTCCAACAGCTGGTTCAAGAGCTTGCAATTCGCATCGGACGTGGACAACGGCTACGCCACGCTGGCGTTCCCGTCGGTCGCGGAAGCCATACGCTACGCCGACGCCGCGACCACGCAGCGGGAGCTGGCCGACTTGTCCGCGCGCGTGGACCAGGCGCGCGCCGCGCTGGAGGAGGCCCGGGCGGCATTGCGCTAGCGGATCGGGCGCCCGCGGGCCAGATTGCGGCAGCGGAGGAGAGCGTCATGGCGAATGCGGCGGGGGAGCAGACTCGGGTCGTCGTCTGGTACGCGGTCTGGGCGACGGTGTGCGCGGCGGCGGCGGGGTTGCTGGTGTCGCTCGTGCATACGTGGTTTTTCAGTTACGTGCCGGGCCGCTCGGCGTTGGTGCAGACGCTGGTCAGCGACCTGACCGCCGCCCTGGCGATCGCCGCGGGGCAGGGCGCCGTCGCCCTCGTCACGGGCAGCATTCTCGCCCAACTGGGCCGGGCCCTTCAGGGCACCGTGCTGCTCGGCCTGATCCTTTTCGCCTTCGATCTCCTGATGGATTTCCTGCAGATGGCCGTGCCGGCCTTGGAAATCGGCTGGGCGCCGGACATCATCATCCTGGCGGTTGCGGCCATCGCCATCACGGTGGTGGGAAGCCGGAAGCAGGAGGTTACAACTTCGGCAACGTAATGCCTTGCTGCGCCTGGTATTTCCCCTTCTTATCCTTGTAAGACACCTCGCACTCATCGCCTTCGTCCGCCGTGAAGAACAGCACCTGCGCGATGCCCTCGTTGGCGTAAATCTTGGCCGGCAGCGGCGTGGTGTTCGAGATCTCGAGCGTCACGTGTCCTTCCCACTCCGGCTCGAACGGCGTGACGTTCGTGATGATGCCGCAGCGCGCGTAGGTGCTCTTGCCGACGCAGATGGTGAGCACGTTGCGGGGGATGCGGAAATACTCGATCGAGCGCGCCAGGGCGAACGAATTGGGCGGCACCACGCACACCGGCCCCTGGAATTCGACGAACGAGCGCGGGTCGAACGACTTGGGATCGACGATGGCCGAGAGGGCGTTGGTGAAGATCTTGAACTCGGGCGCTACCCGCATGTCGTAGCCGTAGGACGAGACCCCGTAGGAGATCGCGCCGGCCCGGACCTGCTCATCGGCGAACGGCTCGATCATCGCATGCTCGTTCGCCATGCGCCGGATCCAGCGGTCGGACTTGATGGACATAGGGCCGCAATATATTGACGGCGTCGCAACTTACGCTACTCGCGTCGGTTGACACACTCCGCGCCGCGGGCTAGGTTTTTTGGCGTCTAGTGAATTTTTTCACGAGTTCACGAGGCCGATGCTCCAAGCCTACGTACCACTCCTGTTCCTCTCGATCTTCGTCGCGGCGAATGCGGTGGGGATGATTGCGGCGTCCCATCTCCTGATGCGGCGCCGGCCCACGGCCGTGAAGGAGACGCCGTACGAGAGCGGGATGCCGCCCCTCGGGAGCGCCCACGAGCGGTTCTCCGTGAAGTTCTACCTCGTGGCCGTGTTGTTCATCATCTTCGACATCGAGACCGTGTTCCTGATTCCGTGGGGCGCGATCTTTTTCGGGGGCGATCAGGCGGGCGGACCCGGCATGGGTTTCCTGCTCGTCGAAATGCTCATCTTCCTCGCCATTCTCGCCGTCGGTTATGTCTACGTCTGGAAGCGCGGCGCACTGGAGTGGGACTGACATGAAGCACGTGCTGGAGACCAAGGAAGTCGCGGGACAGAGCCCCAACTATCAGACCACGCGGTTCGACACGCTGGTCGAGTGGGCGTCGGGCCTGGCCAAGAAGCTAGGGATCGGCAAGCCGATCGATTGGGCGGTCAACAGCTCCCGCGCCAACTCGCTGTGGCCGATGCCCTTCGGGACGGCGTGCTGCGCGATCGAGTTCATGGCGACCGCCGCGAGCCGTTACGACTTCGCACGCTTCGGCATGGAGCGGCAGGCGTTCTCGCCGCGCCAGTCGGACGTCCTGATCTGCGCCGGCCGGCTGCCCTTCAAACTGGCTCCTGTGATCCGCCGCATTTACGACCAGATGCCGCAGCCCAAGTGGGTGATCTCGATGGGCGCCTGCGCCTCGAGCGGCGGCATCTTCGACAATTACGCCATGGTGCAGGGCATCGACACGATCGTGCCGGTGGACGTCTACGTGCCGGGCTGCCCCCCGCGCCCCGAAGGTCTGTTGTACGGCATTCTCCTGCTCCACAAGAAGATCAAGGGCGAGTCGCTGTTCGACGCGGAGCGCCGCCGCGACGAGCAGCCGCTGGACGCGCACGGCCTGCGCATGGCACCCGAGCAGATCGACGAGATCTCCGAGCCCTTCGGCAACTCCGTCCACCAATTCCGCTCGTCGTGAATCCGTCCGTCGACGCGCTGCGCACGACCTTCGGATCCGCGATCGGCCGCGCGCTCGACGTGCGCGGTGACACCATCGTCTACGTGCAGCGCGAGCGCCTGCTCGACGTGATGCGCTGGCTGCGCGACACGCCGGGCCACGAATACCATTACCTCGTCGACGTCACCGCCGTGGAGTACCGCGACCGCGAGCGGCCGCTCGAAGTCGTGTACTTCCTGCGTGCGCTGCACCGCCAGGCCGACCTGCGCGTGAAGGTGGAGCTGGACGCCACCGGTGATCTGACGGTCGATTCGGTGGTGTCGCTGTGGGCGGGGGCCGATTGGCTGGAGCGCGAAGTCTACGACATGTTCGGCATCACGTTCTCGGGCCACCCCGACCTGCGCCGCATTCTGATGTGGGAGACCTACAGCGAGGGCTATCCGCTGCGGAAGGACTTCCCGCTGCGGGGCCGCTTCTCGCGCGCCGAGCAGGTGCGCCAGGCGCTCAACATCAGCCCCGAAGCGAACTACTCGATGGAAGAGCTGTCCATCGCGGACGCCTACGACGACCTCCCGGCCGACATGCGCGAGCGGCTGCGCAAAGGCGAGCGCGGCCGGGTGCAGGAATCGGAATGAGCAAGCGGACGGTCGAGCTCGAGCTGGCGACGCCGGGGCTCGACGCGCAGGGCGCGCCCGTGCGCGTGCCACTGGCGCCGGCGCCGGGCGACGCGCCCGACCTGGGCGCCGAGCACATGCTCGTGAACCTCGGGCCGCAGCACCCCGCCACGCACGGCGTGCTGCGGCTGGTAGTGGAGCTCGA
This sequence comes from Gemmatimonadales bacterium, assembly GCA_035576905.1. Lineage (GTDB taxonomy): Bacteria > Gemmatimonadota > Gemmatimonadetes > Gemmatimonadales > GWC2-71-9 > DATLWA01. Next base: position 4,452 of record DATLWA010000328.1, on the reverse strand, counting down.
CGGTGAGACCGTCGTGCGCGTGATCCCGCACATCGGCTACCTGCACTCAGGCTTCGAGAAACTCGGCGAGTACCGCCATTACAACCAGATCATCCCGCTCACCGACCGCACCGACTACCTGTCGCCGATGGCGAACAACGTCGGCGTGGCGATGGCCGCCGAAAAGCTCATGGGCATCGAGATCACGCCGCGCTGCACCGTGCTGCGCGTGATCGCCTGCGAGATGAGCCGCATCATCTCGCACATGGTGTGGCTCGGCACCACGTCCATCGATCTCGGCGCGTTCACGCCGTTCCTGTGGGCGTTCCAGGAACGCGAGCGCATTTACAACCTCCAGGAGATGTGGACCGGCGCGCGGCTCACGACCAGCGTGACGCGCGTGGGCGGCATGATGGCCGACATCCCCGACGGGTTCGTCGCGGGGCTCAAGGAATTCACTCAGACCTACCCGAAAACCCTCGACGAAATCGATCACGTGCTCACCCGCAACGCGGTGTGGGCCGGCCGCACGCAGGGCGTCGGCGTGCTCACGCGCGACGAAGCGATCAACCTGTCACTCTCCGGCCCGATGCTGCGCGCCAGCGGCGTGGCCTACGACCTGCGCAAGGACAAACCGTACCTCGGCTACGAGACATACGACTTCGACGTCCCGGTGGGCGAGCATGGCGACGTGTACGACCGCTACCTGGTGCGGCTCGAGGAGTGCTACCAGTCGAACCGCATCCTGGCCCAGGCCGTCGAGCGCCTGCCCGCGGGTCCTATCAACGTGGACGATCCGCGCGTGATTCTGCCCCCCAAGTCGCGCGCGATGAGCGACATGGAAGCCATGATCTATCACTTCAAGCAGGTGATGGAGGGCGTGAAAGCACCGGTGGGCGAGGCGTACGTCGGCATCGAGAACCCCAAGGGCGAGCTGGGCAACTACTTCGTGTCGGACGGCACCGCCAAGCCGGTGCGCTGGCGCATCCGGCCGCCGTCTTTCATCAACCTGGCGTCGATCGCCAGGATGGCCGAAGGGCGCCTGTTGAGCGACCTCATCGCCATCAACGCGTCGGTGGACATCGTCATGGGCGAGATCGATCGATGAACGTCAACCACGCGCCGGCCGGCACCGAAGAGTACCGGCCCGTCTTCACGGGCAAGACGCTCGAGCAGCTCGAGACCATCCTGGGCCGCTATCCCACCAAGCAGGCCGCGCTGCTGCCGGCGCTGTGGCTGGTGCAGGAAGAGCGCGGGTGGATCTCCGACCGCAGCATGACGGAGGTCGCCGAGGTCCTGGGGATCACGCCGGCCTACGTGAAAGGCGTGGTCACGTTCTACACGATGTACCACCAGCATCCGGTGGGCCGGAACTTCGTGCAGGTGTGCACCACGTCGCCCTGCAACATCTGCGGCGCCGAAGATGTGGTGCGGGCCCTGCTGAAGGAGACGGGCGCCGGCGACCTCGGCGCCACGAGCCCCGACGGCAAGTGGACCGTGATCGAAGTCGAATGCCTCGGCGCCTGCGGGTTCGCCACGCCGATCTTGATCAACGACGACTTCATCGAGAGCGTGACGCCGGAGAAAGTGCCGGAGATCGTGAAGCGGTATCGCTGATGGGTTACCCCCACAAGCCGCACGCGCGCGAAACCGTCGTCCTCTCCAAACACTTTGGCGACGCCGACGCCAAGAGCTACAAGGGTTGGGTGAAGCGCGGCGGTTACGAGGCGCTGAACAAAGCGTTCGGCATGGATCCGGCGGCGGTCATCGAAGAGGTGAAGGCGTCGGGGCTGCGCGGCCGCGGCGGCGCGGGGTTCCCCACGGGGCTCAAGTGGTCGTTCATGCCGAAGGAGAAGAAGAAGGCGCACTACCTCTGCGTGAACGCGGACGAGTCGGAGCCCGGCACGTTCAAGGACCGCGAGATCATGCGGTGGACGCCGCACGCGCTGCTCGAGGGCACGGCGATCGCCGCCTACGCGATTCGCGCCGAAGTCGCCTACATCTACATTCGCGGCGAGTTCACCGAGCCGCTGACGGTGATGGAGCAGGCGCTGGCCGAGGCGAATCAGGCCGGCGTGTTCAAGGATAAGGTCAAGATCTATCTGCACCGCGGCGCCGGCGCCTACATCTGCGGCGAAGAGACGGCGCTGATGAACTCGATCGAGGGCAAGCGCGGCAACCCGCGCATCAAGCCGCCGTTCCCGGCCGCGGCCGGCGTGTTCGGCATGCCTACGACGATCAACAACGTCGAGACGCTCGCGGCGGTGCCGCACATCCTCAAGCAGGGCGCGGCCTGGTACAAGGCGATGTGCCTGTCGAACCCGAAGAGCACGGGCACCAAGCTCTTCTCGGTGTGCGGCCACGTGCAGCGCCCCGGCAATTACGAAGTGACGATGGGCTTCCCGCTGAAGGACCTGCTGTACGAGATGTGCGGCGGTGTGGGGCAGGGACGCACGCTCAAAGCGTGCATTCCCGGCGGCTCGTCGGTGCCGATTCTCACGCGCGAAGAGACCGAAGCCACGCTGCTCGACTACGAGGGCGTGGTGGAGCGCGGCTCGATGCTCGGCTCGGGCGGGGTGATCGTGTTCGACGACACCGCCGACATGGTCTACCAGATCATGCGCCTCGCCAAGTTCTACGCCCACGAGTCCTGCGCGCAGTGCACGCAATGCCGCGAAGGCACGGCGTGGACCGTGAAGATCATGGAGCGCATCCTCGCGGGGCAGGGCAAGATGCAGGACCTCGACCTGCTGCTCGACTTGTCCGACAACATGACCGGCAAGACGATCTGCGTGCTGTCGGATTCCTGCGCGGCGCCGGTGGTCTCGGGCATCAAGAAATTCAAGAGCGAATTCGAAGCCTACATCACGGGCAAGCGCCGCCCCGTGGCGGCGGATTGAGGGCTGATGGCTGACGCCGTAGTCAACCTGACGATCGACGACGTCGCGATCAGCGTCCCGGCGGGGACGCTGCTGATCGAAGCCGCCAAGCAGGCGGGGGTGCTGGTCCCGCACTACTGCTACCACCCGGGACTCCCGGTGGCGGGCGTGTGCCGCATGTGCCTGGTCGAGATCGAGAAGGCCCCCAAGCTGCAGATCGCCTGCGCCACGCAGGTGGCCGAGGGCATGGTGGTGCGCACGCAGTCGGCGCAGGCCAAGAAGGGCCGCACCAGCGTGCTCGAGCTCCTGTTGATCAATCACCCGCTCGATTGCCCGATCTGCGATCAGGCGGGCGAGTGCGAGCTGCAGGACTTCACGTTCCAGGAAGGCCGTCCCGCCACACGGTACAGCCCGGACTACGCCAAGCGCTTCAATCCGGTCGAGGACTTCGGGCCCGATGTGCTGTACGTGCCCAACCGCTGCATCCTGTGCACCCGCTGCGTGCGCTTCATGGAAGACGTGGCGCAGGAGCCGGTGTTGAACGTCTCCGAGCGCGGCGACCGCGCCTACATCGGCATCCATCCCGACGCGCGGCTCGACCATTCCTGGGCCGGGAACGTCGTGGACCTCTGCCCGGTCGGCTCGCTCCTGTCGAAGGACTTCCTGCACAAGGCGCGCGCCTGGGAGCTCGACAAGACCGCGTCGGTGTGCACCGGCTGCTCGCAGGGCTGCAACATCACGCTCGATACGCGCGACAACGTCGTCGTGCGCGTGCGGCCGCGCGTCAATCTCGACCTGAACCGCTACTTCATCTGCGATCACGGCCGCATGAATTACCGCTGGATGAACCGCGGCGACCGCATCGAAGCGCCGCTGGTGAAGCACGACGGCGCCTATCGCGCGGTCGATTGGGACGAGGCGCTGGACCGCGCCCGCACCGCGCTGCAGGGCGCCAAGGGCAAGGCCGTGGCGCTGGTGTCGCCCCGGGCGTCGACCGAAGCGCTGTTCCTGGCGCGGCGGCTGCTCGCGAACTTCGACTTCACGGGCGCGTTCCAGCTGGTGATGGGCGAGAGCGCGCCGCTTGTGGGCGTGCCGAATCTGGCGTTGCGCCCTGAGCGTGCGCCTAACGGCAAGGGCGCCGAGGTGCTGGGCTACGGCAAGGACTTCGCGGCGGCGCTCGCCGCCGCAGCGTCCGCCGCCGTCGTGCTGGTGCTGGACGATCCGCAGGCGGCGGTCGAGACGGACGGGACGTTGATCTACCTCGGCACCGTGCCGCCCGAGCACGAGAGCAAGCGCACGCCCGATATCGTCTTCCCGATCACCAACGTCGCCGAAGAAGAGGGCACGTTCGTCTATCGCGACGGCCGCGTGCAGCGCTACCTCCAGGCCAAACCGGCGCCCGGCATGGCGCGGCCGGCATGGTGGGTCCTGGGAGAACTGCTGGGGAATGGGGACAGGGGACTGGGTGCGGCCGCGGACGCGTTCGACCTGCTGGCACAATCAGTGGACGGGTTCGCGGGGCTGAGCTACGCCGAGCTGGGCTTGGGCGGGAAGAAGATCGCGGCCGGCAAGGGCGCGGGAGTGCCGGCGTGAC
>DATLWA010000327.1:0-2441 GCA_035576905.1 Gemmatimonadales bacterium | reverse complement strand
CGTCCTGGTGCGCGGCCGCCCCGGACCCGAGTAGAAAAGCCCCGCTCCGCGTTGTTTCGGCCCCGGTCCCAGCGACCGGGGCTTGTTGTTTTGGGGCATGGCGCCGTTTACGGGCGGACTCGCGCAGGCGCGAGCGGTGCTGGTCGAGCGGTTCGGCCTGCCGAGTTTCCGGATCGGCCAGCTCAAAGTCATCGGCCCGCTGCTCGCAGGACGCGACGTGCTCGCCGTGCTGCCGACGGGAGCGGGGAAGTCGCTGTGTTATCAGGTGCCGGCGCTGCTCGCGGCCGGACTCACCGTGGTCGTGTCGCCCTTGGTGTCGCTGATGCAGGATCAGGTGACCGCGCTGCGGCGGCGCGGCCTGCCCGCCGCATACCTGAACTCGACGCTTTCGGTGGAGCAGCGCCGCGGCGTGACCGCCGCGGTGCGCTCCGGGGCCGTGCGGCTGCTCTACTGCGCGCCGGAACGCCTGGTGGGGTTGTGCCGCTGGCTGCGGGCCGCCGCCGTGCCAGTGTCGCTGCTGGCCGTGGACGAGGCGCACTGCGTCACCGAGTGGGGCAACCAATTTCGCCCGGCGTACCGGCGGCTTGGCGAATGCCGCTACATCCTCGGCAGGCCGCCGACGATCGCGTTGACCGGCAGCGCCACGCCAGCCACGCGCCGCGAGATTGTCGCAGTGCTGCGGGTGCCCACGCCGCACATCGTCGTCACGTCGTTCGATCGCCCGAATCTGCTGTTTCGCGTCGAACGGATGCGCGACGACCGCGCGCGCTTCGCGCGGCTGCGCGAGTTGGTCCGGCCGGGTGACGGCGCCAGTCTCATCTACACGCCCACCCGCCGGCTCGCCGAGCTCGTGACCCGGGCTTTGCTGCGCCTCGGCGTGCGAGCGGCGCCGTATCACGCCGGGCTCACAGTCAGCGTGCGGCGGATCGTGTTGCGGCGGTTCCTCTCCGGCGAGTCGCCCATCATTGTGGCGACCAGCGCATTCGGCATGGGGATCGACAAGCCGGACGTGCGCCGCGTGATCCACTGGGGGCCGTCGCGGTCCCTCGAGAGCTACTACCAGGAGGCGGGACGCGGCGGGCGCGATGGGGCCACCGCACACTGCGTCCTGCTCTGGCGGCCGCGGGATCTGGCTTGGGGCGTGGCGCCCGCCATGCGCAGCTACGTAGAAAGGCGGCGCTGCCGCCGCCGCATGCTGCTGGACTATTTTGGGGAGCGGCTGGAGCGGTGCGGGGGGTGCGACGTCTGCGGCTAGCCCTCTGCCGCCCTTATATTTCCGTATGCACGACTCGCTCTACTTTTCCGAGCAGCACCTCCAAGTCCGCGACATGGTGCGCGATTTCGCGCGGAGCGTGGTCAAGCCTTCGGCCCGCGCCTATGACCTGGAGAGCAAGTTTCCCTGGGACAACGTCAAGCAGATGGCCGACCTTGGCCTCTTCGGCATCCCCTGGCCGGAAGAGCTGGGCGGCTCGGGGATGGACTACCTCTCCTACATCCTCGTGATCCACGAGATGGCCAAGGTCGACGCGAGTCACGCCATCACCATCAGCGCGCACACCACCCTCGGCACGTCGCCGATCGTCGATTTCGGCACGCCCGAGCAGAAAAAGAAATACGTGCCGCTGCTCGCGACCGGTAAAGTGCTGGGCGGCTTCGGCCTCACCGAGCCGGGCGCGGGCTCGGATGCGGGCGGCACCAAGACGATGGGCGTCGACAAAGGCGACCACTACGTCCTGAACGGCTCCAAGATCTTCATCACGCACGCCGGCGTCGGGGAGATCTTCGTGGTCACGGCGCGCACCGATCCCAAGGCGCCCAAGACCAACGGCATCACCGCGTTCATCGTCACCAAGGACACCTGCGACGTCGCCGAGGCGCAGCGCGTGGGCGTGGGCCACGACGCGGGGCTCGTGAAGATGCCGGGCGTGAAGGCGGGAAAGAAGGAAGACAAGCTTGGCTGGCGCGCGTCGGACACGCGCGAGCTGGTGTTCGAGGACGCCCGCGTCCCCAAAGAGAACGTGCTCGGCCCCGCCAACAACGGCTTCCGGCAGTTCCTGCACACGCTGGACGGCGGGCGCATCGGCATCGGCGCGCTGGCGCTGGGCATCGCCGAGGGCGCGCTCGAGGAATGCCTCACTTACACGGCGTCACGCAAGCAGTTCGGGCGCGCCATCGCGAGCTTCCAGGGCGTGCACTTCGCCCTGGCCGACATGGCGACCGAGATCGAAGCCGCCAAGCACCTCGTCTATCACGCGGCCTGGCTCAAGCAACACGGCCAGCCGTTCAAGCGCGAAGCGGCGATGGCGAAACTGTACGCGTCGGAGCTGGCGATGCGGGCGACGATCAAAGCGGTGCAGCTGCACGGCGGGTACGGCTACACCACCGAGTACCCCGTCGAGCGGATGATGCGCGACGCCAAGATCACGCAGATCTACGAGGGC
>DATLWA010000326.1:0-2021 GCA_035576905.1 Gemmatimonadales bacterium | reverse complement strand
ACGAAAAATTCTGGGCCCGCACGTCCGCCAGGCGGGCTCGGTCGTGGCGCCCGACCGGTTGCGGTTCGACTTTTCGCATCACGGCCCCATCGCCGATGACGTCCTCTCCGCCATCGAAGAGGAGATCAACGCGCACGTGTGGGAGAACGCGCCCGTCACGACGCGCGAAATGAAATACAAGGACGCACTCGCCACCGGCGCCATGGCGCTGTTCGGCGAGAAGTACGGCGACCTGGTGCGCGTGGTGGAAGTGCCCGGCGTCTCGATCGAGCTGTGCGGTGGCACGCACGTGGACGCCACGGGTGAGCTGGCGCTGTTCCGCTTCACGCACGAGACGGGCGCCGCGGCGGGCGTGCGGCGCATCGAGGCGATCACGGGCCCCGCCGCCTATCGCTACGCGCGCGAGCTCGAGGCGCGGCTCGACGAAGCCGCCGCGCTGCTCAAATCGACGCCGGAGCATCTGGCGAAACGCGTCGAGGCGATGCTCGAGGAGCAACACAAGCTGGAGCGGCGGATCCAGGATTTGCTCAAACGCGGAAGTGGGAATGCGGAACGCGGAACAGTGGAGAAGGTCGGGGACGTGGAGCTCCACGTGATGGATGGGGACTCGGACGACCGCAACGAAATCGCGGTGCAAATGGACGCCTTCCGCAACAAGCACCAGCGGGCCATTGCGGTGCTCTTTACGGCGGGCGAGCGGGCCGGTATTCATGTGGCCGTGACCGATGACTTAGTGGCGCAGGGCGTGAAGGCGGGCGATCTCGCCACCCGCATCGCCGCGGTGAGCGGCGGCAAGGGCGGCGGCCGGCCGCACTTCGCTTCGGCGGGGGCGGGCGACGCCGCCAAGCTCGCCGCCGCGCGCGCCCAGACGCCCGCGATCGTGCGAGAGGCGCTCGCCCGATGACCCGCACTGAGCTGGCGCACTGGCTCGAAGCGCGCCGCCCGACGCCGCCGCAGGCGTTAGCCGCGCATCTGAGCGCACCCCTGGCGGACGCGCGGCTCGCCTTGCCGCTACACCTCGCCGACTTGGGCCGGACGGTGCTGGCGGGCGTCGCGGCGGCGCCCGAAGAGGGCCGCGCGCTGGCGCTCGACTTGCTGGCGGCCGACGCGTTCGTCACCTATGCCTTCGAGGCGCAGGCGGAGCTCGATCCCGCCGGGCTCGCACCCCTGGCCGATCGCATCGCCGGAGCCGACCGATGAATCGCCTGCTGGCGCGCCGCCCTGGCTTGCTCGTCCTGATCGACCCGAGCCGCTGCGACGCGGCCGAAGCCACGCGGCTCGCGCACCAGGCGCAGGCCGCGGGCGCCGCGGGCTTGATGATCGGCTCGTCGTTCGACGGCACCCGTGAGACCGCGCTGATCGCCCAGGCGCTGCGGTCGGCGGCGCCCGATTTGCCGGTGGCCCTGTTCCCGGGCTCGGCGATGCAGCTCACGGACCAGGTCGATTGCATTCTCTTTCTGTCGCTGGTGTCGGGCCGCAACGCGCAGTACCTGATCGAGGAGCACGTGCGGGCGGTGCCGTTCTTACAGCGGCATCCTGTCGCAACAATTTCGACGGCCTACATCCTGATCGACGGCGGCCGCGTGACGAGCGTGGAAGCGGTGAGCCAGACCCGGCCGCTGCCCGCCGACAAACCCGAGCTGGCCGCGGCGCACGCCACGGCGGCCCGCTTGATCGGCATGCAGGCGATTTATCTCGACGCGGGCTCGGGCGCCGAGCGACCGGTGCCCGAAGCGGTGGTGCGCGCGGTGCGCGCGGCGGTCCCGGCCGCGGCAGCACCCTTGTTCGTGGGCGGCGGCATCACGACGCCCGCCGACGCCAGGCGCGCGCGCGCCGCCGGCGCCGACTACGTGGTGATCGGCACCGTGCTGGAACGCGATGGCGCCGCGGGGCTCGACGCCTTCGTGCGGGCGGTGGAGGGGGGGGAGTGACGCCGGGCCAAAACCAGGCAGACCGGCTGCGGCAGGGACTGGAGAGTCTCGCGGCGCTGGCGCAGCGCGTCGCCGCGGAGCACGGCGACA
>DATLWA010000325.1:0-5812 GCA_035576905.1 Gemmatimonadales bacterium | reverse complement strand
AGACGATCACCGAGGAGCTGAAGAAGATCTCGGTGCCGACCGCCGGCAAGAAGGAAATCGCGCAGGTCGGCACCATCTCGGCGAACAACGATTCCGAGATCGGCAAGCTGATCGCCGATGCGATGGACAAGGTGGGCAAGGACGGCGTCATCACGGTCGAGGAGGCCCGCGGCCTGGAGACGACGCTCGAGACCGTGGACGGGATGCAGTTCGATCGCGGCTACCTCTCGCCCTACTTCATTACCGACGCCGAGAAGATGGAAGCCGTGCTCGAGGATGCCTACATCCTGGTGCACGACAAGAAGATTTCGACCATGAAGGACCTGCTGCCCGTGCTCGAGAAGGTGGCGCAGACAGGCCGTCCGCTGCTGATCATCGCGGAAGACGTCGAGGGCGAAGCACTCGCCACGCTCGTGGTCAACAAGCTGCGGGGCACCCTCAAGGTCTGCGCCGTGAAGGCGCCGGGCTTCGGGGACCGCCGCAAAGAGATGTTGATGGACATCGCCGTGCTCGTAGGTGCGGGCGCGGATCCGCGCGTCATCTCCGAGGAGATGGGGCTGAAGCTCGAGAATACGGTGATCGCCGATCTCGGCCAGGCCAAGCGCATCGTCGTGGATAAGGACAACACCACGATCATCGGCGGCAAGGGCAAGCAGGACAAGATTCAGGGCCGCATCGCCCAGATCCGCGCCGCGATCGACAAGTCCACGTCCGATTACGACAAGGAGAAGCTGCAGGAGCGGCTCGCCAAGCTGGCCGGCGGCGTCGCCGTGATCAACGTGGGTGCCGCGACCGAGACCGAGATGAAGGAGAAGAAGGCCCGGGTCGAGGACGCGCTGCATGCGACCCGTGCGGCGGTCGAGGAAGGCATCGTGCCGGGCGGCGGCGTGGCTCTGCTGTGGGGCCAGCGCGCACTCGACAAGATGAAGACCACGGATGAAGACGAGCAGATCGGCATCGCGATCGTGCGTCGCGCGATCGAGGAGCCCATCCGGATGATCGTGCAGAATGCGGGCGCCGAGGGCGCCATCGTCGTGGGCAAGATCAAGGAGTCGAAGGACAAGAACTTCGGCTTCAACGCCCAGACGGGGGAGTTCCAGGATCTGGTCGCGGCCGGCGTCATCGACCCGACCAAGGTCACCCGCACCGCGTTGCAGAACGCCGCGTCCATCGCGGGCCTGCTCCTCACGACCGAGTGCGTCGTGGTGGAGAAGAAGGAGAAGGACAAGGCTCCGCCGATGCCCGGCGGCGGCGGCATGGGTGGGATGTACTAACAGCTAGGCGCCTAGGCGCTGCGACGCCTGGGTTGAGTCGGACCCAACGCCCCGGAACCCCAGGTTCCGGGGCGTTTTTCCATCCCGGTGACTCGGCGCACCGCGCGGAAGCGTATCTTTGGGCCATGCCCGAGCCGTCGGCGTCATCGGCGCGCGCCACGCTGTCCCGCGAGCTCAGTGAGTTCCTCATCGAGCTCTCGATCGCCTTGCACCGCAACGCCATGTACCCCGAGGGCCACCCCTCGCTCGAGCCGGCCGCCGCGGGCGTCATCCGGCGGGCCGAGCTGCTGTTCGTCGACCGGGCCACCATCTCCCTGGGCGTCGCCCGAAATCAATTGGTAATTGAAGGCGTCGCGACCGACCCCAAACACCCTGTGCTCCGCGAATTGGCCGGCCGGTTACACCGCCACCACCTGGGCGCCGTGACGTTCGGCCGCGGCGTCGACGCCACAGAGCTCACGAGCGTGCTCCAGACCCTGGCCCTCGAGGCCGAGCGTACGGGGCAGCCGTTGGGGCTGGGCCCGCCCGAGAAGTTGCGCGCCTGGCCGCACGTGGTGCTGCACCCGCTCACTTACGAACGCCTCGAGCTGGTGGACGATGGCAACGGCGGCGGCGCGCCGGGCGCCGGCGGCGAGGCGGCCACGCGCAGCGCCCAGCTGTGGGTCGGTCTGGCCCGCGCGGCACTCGCCACCGGCCCGGCGGACGAAGCGCCGCCGACCGAACCCGCCGCCGTCGCCAAGTCGATCGACGACCACCCGCGGGTGGCGGGCTACGATCAGGTGATCGTCGGGTACCTGCTGCAGATCGCCGACGAGCTCAAGGCGACCGGCGGGCAGGAGGCGGTGGCGCTGCGCCGCCGCACGTCCAAGCTGATAAAAAATCTCCGGCCCGAAACGCTGCGCGCGCTCGTGGACATGGGCGGCGATTTCGCGCAGCGCCAGAAGTTCGCGCTCGCGGCCACGAGCGGCATGGCGGTCGATGCCGTGCTCGAGGTGGTGCAGGCCGCGGCCGCGGCATCGGGCCAGCACATCTCCCACGGATTCCTGCGGCTCTTATCGAAGCTCGCGGCGCACGCCGAAGGCGGGACCACGGGCACGCGCGTGCAGGCCGACAGTGCGTTACGCGATCAGGTGGCGCGTTTGGTCTCGGGCTGGGACTTGAGCGACCCCAATCCGGGCGAGTACGGCGCCGCGCTGCAGCGGATGGCACAGTCCAAGCCGGCGGCGCGCGTGTCGAGCGGCCTACGCTACGAAGCCGAGCCGCTGCGCCTGCTGCAGATCGCGCTCGAGACGGATCAAGCGGGGCCGGCCGTGTGGCGCGCGCTCGACGATCTGCTGGCGATCGCCGGCGACGCCACGCTGCTCGATCTCCTGGAACGTGCGCCCGACGGCGCGGTCGCCGCCGCCGCGTGGGCGCGCGTGGCGACGCCCGAGCGTCTGGCGCTGCGCCTCTCGACCGAGCCGGTCGACTTCGCCCTCGCCGACCGCCTCGTGGCGCGGCTCGATCCCGCGGTGGCGGCGGGGCCGTTGCTCGACGCCCTGGCCACCGCCGAGTCGCGCGCCACGCGGCGCGCGCTGCTCGATCGCCTGTCGCGCCTGGGGTCGCCCATCGTGCCGGTCGTCATCGGGCGGCTGGGCGACGAGCGCTGGTATGTCGTGCGCAACCTGCTCGGCATCCTCCAGGATCTTCCCGGGTTGCCGGCGACATTCTCGGCCGCCCAATTCGCCGCGCACAGCGACGGCCGGGTGCGGCGCGAAGCGCTGCGCCTGCAGTTCCGTTTGCCCGCCGAGCGCGACCAGGCGCTCGTGGCGGCGTTGAGCGACGACGATCCGCGCGCGCTGCAGTTCGCGCTGCACGCCGCGCGCCAGGGCTGCCCGGTTGCGGCGGTGCCGGTGGTCATCGCGCGGGCGCAGGACAAGGCGCTCGATGCGGATCTGCGCGCGCTCGCGATCCGCGTGCTCGGCAGCACCCGCGCACCACAGGCGCTCGCGCCGCTGCTCGAGCTCGTCGACGGCGGCACGAGCTTCTTCGGCCGGCGCAAGCTGCGGCCCAAGTCACCGGAGATGCTGGCCGCGCTCACCGGCCTCGCCGGCGGATGGGCCGCGGATCGACAGGTGGGGCCGCTGCTTTCCAGCGCCGGTGCCTCCGACGACCCCGAAATCCGCGCGGCGGTCGGGGGCGCAAAGCCCAAGCGATGAGCGAGCCCGCCCGCTTCCTCGCCGCCTTCGCGCAGGCGCTCGCCGGGATGGCGTTGTACGCCGACGGCCACCCGGCGCGCGCGCGCGCCATCGACCTGGCCTACGAGGAGCTGCGCGGCATCCAGGAAGACACGGCGGAGCCGCTGTTCACGTTCCTGGGCGACGAGGTCGTCTTCGGCCGGCAGCCGCTGCGGGACATGAAGGCCTGGGATTGGGGCATGCGCCTCGCCAACGCCGGCATTCAACGCCTGGAGTTCCAGGAGGCCGTGACGCGCGAGGACTTCGAGGAATTTCTTGAAGAGGTGCTGGCGCGGCTCACGCTCTCGATGATCGATACCACCGAAGCGCGACAGATGCGCCGCAGCTCGATCCGCTTCGGCTCCGTCGGCTTGAAGGGCGACACCGAGGCACCGCAGGCCGAGCCGCTGCCGACCGCCACCCTCAGCTTCTCGCTGGGCGAAGAGGCGGAGACGCTGCGGTGGCTGCAATCCGAAGTGCGCGACCGCGGCACCGTCCCGCTCGTGGAGGCCGAGGCGATCGTGCGGTCGCTGTCGGTGGCGATGCACGGCGGCAGCCAGGTCATGCTGCCGCTGCTGCAGCTCAAGGAGTTCGACCAGTACACCACCACGCACTCGATGAACGTGGCGGTGCTGACGATGGCGCTGGCCGAATACATGGGCCTGGCACCGAGCGACGTGCGCGCCTTCGGCATTGCGGGCCTGCTGCACGACGTCGGCAAGGTGCGCATTCCCATCGAGGTGCTGACCAAGCCGGGCAAGCTGACGCCGGAAGAGCGCACGCTCATGAACCAGCACCCGGCCGACGGCGCCCGCATCATTCTCGAGACCAACCAGCCGCTCGATCTGGCCGCGATCGTCGCCTACGAGCACCACATCATGATCAACGGCGGCGGCTACCCGACGCTACGCTTCGCCCGTGACTGCCATCACGCCAGCAAGCTGGTGCACGTGTGCGATGTGTTCGACGCCCTGCGCACGCGCCGGCCGTACCGCGACGCGTGGGCGCTGGAGAAGGTGGTGAGCTACCTGCACGAGCTGGCGGGGGCCGAGTTCGACCGCGAGCTGGTGGACGTCTTCACCCGGATGATGCAGGAGTCCGAGTCGCGGGTGGCGGTGCTGCACGACACGGCCGAAGCCGTGCCGGCCGGGCCAGCGTGACTTTTTGCGCCGTCCCGGGGTAGAATTGAGCACCATGACCCGTTTCCCCCGCATCCTCGCCCCGCTCGTCCTGCTTGCGGCGCCGTCCCTCGCAGCGCAAACCGCCGCCCCGCGGCGCCCCCGGCTCGAGGGCAACTGGCAGGCCAAGGTCGACGACGCCATCCGCAACATCATGGTGCGGAGCGACAGCTCCGCGCAGTTCGGCGAGCAGGTGGCGCGCTGGCGGATCGTGGCGGACAGCCTGTGGATCACGTTGGGCGACGGCGTCTGGCAGGTGTACGGCTTGAAACTGGAGAACGACAAGCTGACGCTGTCGGGCGGCGACCTCGACAAGCCGGTCACGTTGCGGCGCACCGGCCCGCCGCAGCCGCGCGCCACCGGCGTCGAGATTCCGGACCCGCCGCCGTCCTCGGCGCGGGCGTGGGACTGAGCACACGGGCGCGGGTGACCGCGCCCGTCGTCATTTTGGGGGTGGCAGCTCGCGCAGCGAGCTGATGCGCCAGCCGCTCGCCGTTTGCCGGAACGTCATCGCGAACCGCGGCCGTGATTCCTGATAGACCCCGCCGCCCCGCGGCACGTAGGTGTACAACGCATCCACCGTCGCCGCGGCCGTGGCGCTGTGCACGGCGATGTGATTCGTGGTGAACCGCGCTTTGAGCTGATCCACCGACGTGAAGAAGCGGCTCCACGCCGTGGACGACACGGACGGATACAGCGCCCGCAGGTTGGAGACGCGCTCGCTGGCGATCGCGCGGGCCAGGTCCTGCAGCAGGACGCGGATGGCGGCTTGCGGATCACGCGGTTGCGGCGACGGCGGCGCGATGCCGGCCGCGACGCCGATCTGCTCGGCGTCCTCGGCGGCGATGCGGGCGAGCGTGAAGTTCTGGGCGCGCAGCAGGGAATCGGCCCGGGCGAACGCGCCCGCCGCCCGCAACGCGTCGCGGTGGCCGGCCAGCGCGCGCACCACGGGCGCGGCGCGCTCGATGGCGTTGGCCGCTTCGGCGTGCATCGCGTCGGCCTCGGTCACGGCTTTGTGATACTGCTCGGTGGCGCCCTGGTACCCGGTGGACGCGCGCGTGACGGCCCCGCGGCGCGCGGCCTGCTCCGCGTTCTCCCACATCGTTTCGGCCACGAGCATCGAGGGCACGTTGTTGCGCAAGGC
>DATLWA010000324.1:0-2772 GCA_035576905.1 Gemmatimonadales bacterium | reverse complement strand
GTCGGCCGGCCGGAGATCATCGCGGCGCTCGGCCGCGTGAAGAACTATGTGGACACGGGCGCGTTCCTCGCGGTGCAAGTCGCGGGCAAGGCGGTGCTGGACCGCGCCGAGACGTTGGTGCGGCCGTACGTCGAGCAGTTCCGCGAGCGCCGCGACGCCATCCTGCCGGCGCTGCGCGCGCAGGGGTTCGAGCCCGAGACGCCGCGCGCCACGATGTACGTGTGGGTGCCGTTGCCCGAGGGGCTGCCGTCGGCGGCCTTCCAGAAGAAGGCGCTGGAGGAAGTGGGCGTCGTGACGCTGCCCGGCAGCGGGTTCGGCGCGGGTGCGGAGGGGTTCTTCCGCATCGCGCTGACGGTGGCGACGCCGCGGCTGGTGGAAGGCGCCGAGCGTTTGGGGAAGGTGCTTGCGGCTGTTTGAGCTGAGACCCGCGCCGCGGTTGCGCTCCGCCTGGCTCGTCAGCGCCGCGGCGCACGGCCTGGCCCTGGCTGTGCTCGTCGGATTGTACTGGCAGCGGCCGTCGCGGGCCGCGCAGTACATCGCGCTCGGGCCGGTCGAGCCGCAGATGCCCGTGTACGGCGGGGCGACCGTGCGCGCCAGCCGCCGCGGCGGCCACGGCCGCCCGGCGCCGCTCGCGCCCCCGGCCGTGGCGAGCGCCGCGCCCGCTGTGGGCGTGCGCGACACGACGCCCGCGAAGCAGCCCGCCGCCGTCGGCCCCACGTTCTTCATCCAGCCGCCTACCGGCGGCGACCCGCGCATCTGGGTGAGCCCGCTGCCCGCGATCCCTGCGGACGTGGCGGACGCCGCCTACGGCGATGCCGACGCGCGCGACTCGGTCGCGGTGCGCCGCCTGCGGGCCATGGTGGACACGCTGAACCAGATCATGGTGGCGGCGCAGCAGGCGGGTAAGCCGCCGTCCTGGACCACGGAGGTGGCGGGCAAGAAATTCGGCATCGACCAGCAATTCATCTATCTCGCGGGGATCAAGATCCCCACGCAGGTGCTGGCGCTGCTGGGCAACAGCTTACCGCAGGGGAATTACGGCGAGGCGGTGCGGGAGCGGCAGATCGAATACATGCGGCAAGACATCTTACAGGCGGCGCGGCGCGCCGAGAACCTCGAACAGTTCCGCCGCTACGTGAAGGAGATTCGTCAGCGCAATCAGGACGCGCGCGACTTCGAGCGGCGGCAGCGCGGCGACACGACACGCGTGAAGGCGGATACGGTCATCCAGTAGACTGTACGGCGTTCGCCAACCGCTCGAGCGCCGCATCTTTTCCCACCACATACAGCAGCTCGTTCACCGGCTCCGACACCGTGCCGCCCGTCAGGGCGATGCGGATCGGCTGGAAGACTTTCCCGGCCGCCACACCCTGGCGCTCCGCGAGCGCACGCAGCGTTTGCTCGAGGGCCGCGGCGGTCCACTCGGCGCCGCGGAGGGCCGCGAGGCTCGCCGCGAGCGACGCTCGATAGCCCGCGGGGTCCTTGGCGATTTCCTTCTTCGCTTTGTCGTCCAGCTGCACGAACTTGGCGTCGAGTCGCACGGCCACCTGGCGGGCGATGTCGAGCGTGGTGCGCGAGCGGGTCTTTACCGCCGTGATCGCCTTGAGGACCAGGTCCTTCTTGCCGTCCGTGCCCTGCGCCGCGAGCTGCGGCTGCACGATGGGGAACAGCTCTTCGGCGCTCTTGGCGGAGAGATACTGGCCGTTCATCCACTCGAGCTTGGTGGTGTCGAACACCGCCGGCTTCTTGAGGATGCCTTCGAGCGAAAAGACGCCCTTGAGCTCCTCCATGGTGAGGATCTCGCGGTCGCCGCCGGGGCTCCAGCCCAGCAACGCGAGGAAGTTGCGCATCGCGTCGGGCAGGATGCCGATGTGCTGGTAGTCGCCCACGGCGGTGGCGCCGTGGCGCTTGGACAGCTTCTTGCCGTCGGGCCCGTTGATCATCGGCACGTGGCCGAAGACGGGCGGGGTGGCGCCGAGCGCGCGGTAGATCGCGATCTGTTTGGGCGTGTTGGAGATGTGATCGTCGCCGCGCAGCACGTGGGTGATGCGCATGTCGATGTCGTCCACCACCACGGCCATGTTGTAGAGCGGCGTGCGGTCGGCGCGCAGGATCACGAAATCCTTGATGTCCTCGCCCTGGAAGCTGATCGGGCCGTGCACCGCGTCGTCGAAGGCGATTTCGCCCGGCGGCATGCGCAGGCGGATGGCGCCCTCGTCGAGATAGGCCTTGCCGTCCTTGAGCAGGCGGTCGGCGATTTCCTGGTGACGCGCCAGGCGCGCGCCCTGGAAGACGAGGTCTTCGTCCCAGTCGAGGCCGAGCCAGGTGAGGCCGTCGAGGATCACCTGGGTGTGTTCGTCGGTGGAACGCTGCTTGTCGGTGTCTTCGATGCGCAGCAGGAAGGCGCCGCCGACGTGGCGGGCGTAGAGCCAGTTGAACAGCGCCGTGCGGGCGCCGCCGACGTGGAGATAACCCGTCGGGGACGGGGCGAAGCGGACGCGAACGGTCATGGGAGCGTGAGTACGGAGAGGGGGGGATTCGAACCCCCGATAGGGCTTTTGACCCTATAACGGTTTAGCAAACCGCCGCCTTAAGCCACTCGGCCACCTCTCCACAGTCGTTTTGCGATCGGCGACGGGAACATTACCCGCTCGGGCGGGGACTGGGCAAGGGAAGGCTCGGGCCCCACCTTATCCATAACCCCAAGAGGAGTCCCACATGGCGGAGAGCGTCTACAAAGTCATCGACTTGATCGGCACGAGCACGGAGTCC
>DATLWA010000323.1:0-2674 GCA_035576905.1 Gemmatimonadales bacterium | reverse complement strand
GTATTCAGTCGCCCGCACGGCGTTCTTGTGGGGCCTGGGCGCCAACCCCGAAGTATTCTCGGGCGCCGCGTTCGAGCCGCTCGACACCGCCGTGCCGCAGCAGTTCTTCGCCACGTCGATGCTGCTCACGCCGCTGCTGCGCGGCACGCTGGGCTGGGAAGCGGACGTGCCGCATGACGCCGTCACGCTCGCGCCCCACATGCCCGCGGCGTGGGACACGGTGCGCGTGGAGCGCCTGCCGGCGGGCTCGGGACGCTACACCGTGCGACTGGCGCAGTCGGACACGCTGTTCGCTGCGACGCTCGAGCGGACCGCCGGCCGCGGCGTCGACACGCTGCGCTTCAGTCCCGCGTTGCCGCTCGGCGCGCGCGTGTCGACCGTGACGCTCGACGGCAAGCCGCTGCGCTGCGCCACGCGCGACACCGGCGCCGACGTGCACGTGGATTGCGTCGCGCCGCTCGGCGCGCGCGCCGACATCGCGGTGCATCACACGCCGGGATATCAGGTACTGCTCCCCGCGCCCACGCCGCAACGCGGTGAGCGCTCGACCGCGCTGAAACTCCTGAGCCAGCGCCGCGACGGCGCCGATCTGGTGTTGCGCGTCGCGGGCCGGGCCGGATGGACCTATCACCTCGCCGTGCGGACGCCGCATGGTCGGGTGTTGCTCGATGTGGTCATGCCGTCCGGCGGCGACCCCGTGGACGACTACACGACGCGGGAGGTCCGCGTCACGGGCACAAAGTGACAAGTTGGATTGACAGCGACACTTACCGCGACTTACGTTCGCTGGCCATGACACACCGCACCCGCGTCGCGCTGGTCTTCACCCTGGGGACGGCCCTGCCCGGGGCCCTCGCGGCCCAGAACGTGGCCGAAGTCCAGGTGGCACCCCCCTCCGTGACGGTCAAGGTGGGCGAGCGTTCCGGCCTGATCGCCACCGCGTTCGACCGCAACGGCAACGTCATTCCGACGGTGCGGATTTTTTGGACGTCGAACAACGTCGCCGTGGCCAAGGTGGACAACAACGGGACGGTGACCGGGATCGCTTCTGGCGTCGTCATCATCTCGGCGCGCGTGGGCACGCGCAGCGGCACGGCCGCGATCCAGGTGGTGGGCGGCCCGCCGCCGGCGCAGGTCGACCGGCCCACGC
The DNA here is from genome assembly GCA_035576905.1 of Gemmatimonadales bacterium. Taxonomy (GTDB): domain Bacteria; phylum Gemmatimonadota; class Gemmatimonadetes; order Gemmatimonadales; family GWC2-71-9; genus DATLWA01. The sequence continues at coordinate 1,524 of DATLWA010000323.1, read as the reverse complement.
AGACGCCGCCCGTCACCACGACCACGCAGACGACCGGTCCGTCGTCCACGGATCCGTTCTGGGGACAGCCCGCGGGCAGCGGGACCGCGGCGGCACTGCGGATCGACCCGCCGTCCATTTTCCTGATCCCGTCGGAGAACGCGCGCGTTTCACCGCGCGCGCTGCGCGAGGACGGCGCCGCGGCCGCTCCCGTGCGGGTCGACTGGAAGTCGCTGCGAGAAGACATCGCCACGGTCAATTCCGACGGCATCGTGGTGGCCCTCGCGCCGGGCCAGGGCACGGTTCAGGCGACCGGCCCCGGCGGGCTCACCGCGACGGCGCCGGTGGTGGTGCAGCAGGCGGAGTTCGCCATCCGCGAAACCGGGCCGGTCAAGATGTCGCCGGGCGACGTGGACACGCTCCACGTGGTGGTGCCGTCGCAGAGCGGCCGCGCGGTGAACCCGCTCGCCCTGCAATGGAGCTCGAGCGACCCCAACGTGGCGCGCGTGTCGCTCACCGGCGCCGTCACGGCCGCGGGGCCGGGCCGCGCCACGCTCACCGTGAACGGCCTGCTGCAGGCGAAGACGATCGACCTGCAAGTGCACAAGGTCGTTGAGGTCCTGATCGTGCGGCCCAAGTCGAGCGTGGACGTGAACCTGCCGCTCACGGCGACCCAGAAATTCGAGGCGCAGGCGCTCGCGGCGAACAGCGAAGCCGTGCCCGAAGCGCCGCTGCGCTGGAGCGTGGGTGACACATCCATCGTGTCGTTCGAAATCACCACCGGCACGCTCACCGGCAAGAAGCTGGGGCGCACCCAGCTCACGGTGCGCGGGCCAGGAGTGGGCTTGATGGTCTCGTGGAACGTGAACGTGGTGGCGGGCAACGTGCGGCTCTCGGCGCCGCGACTCGGTCTGAAGCCCGGCGCGCGGTATACCTACCGCGCGGACTTCACCGACAGCGCCGGCACCGTCCTGGCGCCCGCCAACGTCACGTGGGCGTCCGACAACGCCGATATCGCCGCGGTGGGCGAGGACGGCACCGTGGAAGCGGCGGGCTACGGCCACGCCAAGATCACGGCGACCGCCCCGGGCGGGAAAACCGCGGTCTCCGACGTATTCGTGCAGGGCGAGATTTTGGTCGCGAGCTCGCGCAAGGGCAAGTTCCAGCTGTACGCGGTGGACCGCTCCAACTTCGCCGATCTCCGCAAGATTTCGCCGGACACCGTGCTGGAGGGCGCGCCCGCGTTCTCCCCCGATGGGTCGCGCATCGCGTACGTCTCCACCAAGGACGGCAATGCGGAGATCTACGTGATGGACACGGACGGGCGCGGCGTCACCCGCGTCACGGCCGACCCGCAGGCCGACGATCAGCCCTCCTTCACGCCGGACGGGCGGCAAATCGTCTTCCAGTCGACGCGCGCCGCGGGGAAGTCGCAGATCTTCATCATGAATGCCGACGGCACCAGTGTGCAGCAGCTGACGCACGACTCGATGCCGTGCCTTTCCCCCACCGTCTCGCCCGACGGGCAGACCATCGCCTACGTCA
>DATLWA010000322.1:0-6262 GCA_035576905.1 Gemmatimonadales bacterium | reverse complement strand
CGTCGCCAATGAGTTCGTCGCGCCGATTCAGCTCGGCGCCATCGGCGGCGCGCATTGGGGCAGCATCTCCGGCGATACCATCCACCTGAGCGTCGGGACGCTCGTGACGTTCCGGAACAACGATACGACCCTGCACGTCATCCATGCGGGGGGCAGCATCGGCATCGCGCATCAGAATGTGAGCGGAGGAACGCTACCCGGCGGAGTGTATCAACAGACGATCAGCACTTTTGGCAGCGACAAGATCTGGTGCCACGTTCACGCGTCCGACACGCTGTACTTTGTGGTTCCCTAGATTCCGAGACGGCGCGTCACCTGCTAGTTCGCGAGTACCGCCCGCAGATTCTCCAGCGTCTTGCTCAATTGGGCCTGCGCGTCGCGCTTGGGAAAGAACCGCCCGCGCACCCAGGCGAGCAGTCCCGAGGGGACCCACACGATCTGCACCGTGATCGACGTGGCGTCGCCCGCCTGATCGAGCCGGAAGAACGTCTTGGAGCCGCGGCGCTGGCCGCGCTCCGTCCAGCCGAACGTCCGCGGCGGCGCGAAGTCCACTACTTCGAACTCCGTCTGCCGCGCGCCGAAGCGCGGCTTGATGCGCGCGCCCTTCTTGACCGGACCGCTCGCCTCGGCGCCGCTGCAGCCGGGGAGCCACTCCGCCATCCGCGCCGGATCGGTGAGCAGGCTGAACACCCGCTCGATCGGGGCGCGGACTTTGTCGATCAGCGTGTGGGTGACGGGGCGCATCGCTACTTCTTCTCCATCCGCTTGCTGCTCCGCTGCGGCGGCACCGGCAGCGCCACGATGAACGTGCTGCCGCGCCCCGGCTCCGACTCCACGCGCACCGTCCCGCCGAACATGTCGTGCGTCAGCTCGCGCACGATGGCGAGGCCCATCCCCGAGCCCACGCCGGGCGCCTTGGTCGTGAACCCGGCTTCGAAGATGCGCTCCAGGTCCTGCGGCGCGATGCCGGTGCCGCGGTCGCGGACGCTCAGCGTCAGCACGTCGCCCGCGCGCGCCAGCCCCACCACCACCGGCTCCGAGCTGTCGCTCGATGCGTCCACCGCGTTGCGCACCAGGTTCGTGATCACCTGATACAGCGCGTTGGGGTCGCCGTAGAGATACGTTGACTCGACGCCGGGCTGCCACGTCAGCTCCACGCCGCGCCGTCTTGCCAGCGACCGCTCCAGCGTCACGCACGACTGCACCACCGGCGGCACGTCGAAACGGAACATCTTGGCGGTGCCCACGGGCGGGCGGTCCTGAATCGATCTGAGATACTGCGTCGCCTGCTCGATGCCTTCCGCGGCGTTGCGCAGGTCCTGTAACAGCTGCGATCGAAACGTCGGATCGAGCGTCGTGGCCGCGCGCACCGCCGAGATCCCGAAATCGAGATTGCCCAGCGCCGCGGTGAGCGGATTACCCACCTCGTGCGCGATCACGCTCGGCTGGCGCGCGTGCTCGCGCAGCGCCTCCTCGGGCGGCAGGCGTCGTTTGCTGGGGTCGGCGGCGCCGTCCAGCAGGCCGATGCACAGGCCCGTCAATTCCAGAATGATTCGTTCGGGGGAGCGGCGCTCGATGCCGCCCGGCGGCGGGTCGGCGGGGCGCACCCGCACCGGAGCCACGCACCAGCGGCCGTCGTACTCCAGACGGCAGCCGACCCAGCGGCTGCCGGGGATGATCGGGATGCCCCAACGGCCCACCGTGGCCTGGAGATCGAGGCGGATGTCCTCCGGCGTCGCGTTGGGCGCGCTCGTCACCAGGGGCGGGGCGTCCACCGGCGACGTCACTTCCCATAATGTGACGCGACGGCCCTGCAGCGCGGAGGCGGCCTGTCGCAGCAGCTCCGCCTGGTGCGGCAGTGGGACGCTCATTTCACACTGTCCATTACGGGCTCCCCCGGTTGGTGGGCGCGCATACACGCTAAAGGTCGCGGGCGCGTTTGCAAGGGCGCGGATCACGTTTGACAGACGGGCGCGCGCGGGTTATGTGGTGGGGGCGCAATAGGCCGGAAACTCCCGGTTTCGCGGCCGCCCTAGGTCCCACCGCTTTAGAGGAGAGGTGTATGAGAGGGCTCCGCTACTGCTTCGCTGTTGTGCTCGCGTTCCTGTCCACCGCGCCGCTGCGCGCGCAAACTCCTACCGGCACCGTTCGCGGCCACGTCAGCGACGCGGCGACACAGCAGCCGCTCGCGGGCGTCACGGTCACGATCGGCAGCCGCGCCGCGCAGACGCAGACCGACGGCCGCTACTCGATCAACGGCGTGCCGGCCGGGACGGCCACGGTGCGCGCGCGGATGATCGGATACGCGCCGGCGACGCAGGACGTCACCGTCGCGGGCGGCGACACGGTCACGGTCGATCTCACGATGGCAGCGCAGGCGGTACGGCTGTCGGAAGTCGTGGTGGTCGGCTACGGCACGCAACGCGCCGGCGACATCACCGGCTCCACGGCGCAGGTGGCCTCCAAGGACTTCAATCCGGGCTCCATCACCAGCCCGCAGCAGCTCATCGAAAACAAGGTCGCGGGCGTGCAGGTCGTCGACAACAACGAGCCGGGCGGCGGCCTTTCGATCCGCATCCGCGGCGCGTCGTCGGTCAACGCCTCGAGCGAGCCGCTGTACGTGGTGGACGGCGTGCCCCTCGGCACCGGGTCGGGCGGCGGCATCTCGGCCGGCCGCGACCCGCTGAATTTCATCGATCCCAACGACATCGAGAGCATCACCGTCCTCAAGGACGCCTCGGCCGCGGCGATTTACGGCGCCAACGCGTCCAACGGCGTGGTGCTGATCACCACCAAGTCGGGCCGCGGACACCCGCGCGTGGAATACGGCGGCAGCTACTCCGCCGCGTCGGTCACCCGGCTGCCGTCGATGCTCAACGCGACGCAGTTCGCCAGTGCCGTCGCGACCTACGCGCCGACCAAGGTCGCGCAGCTCGGCACGGCCAACACCGACTGGTTCGGCCTCGTGACGCGGACCGGCGTCGGCCAGCAGCACGACGTGTCGCTGTCGGGCACCGGCGAGAGCAACAGCTACCGCTTCTCGCTCGGCTACCTCACCCAGGACGGCATCCTGCAGGGCAGCACCACCCAGCGCATTTCCCTGGGCCTCAACTACGATCAGCGGCTCTACAGCGACCGGCTGGAGCTGCGCGCCAGCGTCAAAGGCTCGCGCGCCTATGACCAGTTCACGCCGGGCGGCGTGCTGTACAACGCCGCACAGATGGGACCGACGCAGCCCGTGTTCGATCCCACCAGCGTCACCGGCTACTACAACTGGCCGGGGAACAGCCTGACGTCCGCGGATAATCCGGTGGAGGTCTCCAATACCGCGTTGGACCACGGCACCACGTTCCGCAGCGTCGGGAACCTGCAGGCCAAGTACGATTTCTCGCAGTTCTCGCAGCTGCGCGGGCTCACCGCCACGGTCAACCTCGGCTACGACGTCACCAACGTCGATCACGTGACGTTCTATCCGAACAACATTCACCTCGAGACCAAGAACGGCACCAACGGCAGCTACTTCCGCACGCAGCCGACGATGGCGAACACGCTGCTCGATATGTACCTCGACTATGCGCCGCCGGTGCGTCTCGGGTCGGGGACGCTCGATTTCACGGGCGGCTATTCGTACTCGCAGTCGCATGCCGACTACCCGGGGATCAATGCGACGCAGCTCACCACGAATCTGCTGGGCGACGCCGGGATTCCGCAGACGGTGATCCCGCCGGTCCCGTTCGATAACATTCAGGATGCCAAGCTCATTTCGTTCTTCGGGCGGGCGGGCTATAACATCAACGATCGCTACCTGGCGTCGGCCAGCATCCGGCGCGACGGCTCGTCACGCTTCGGGCCCGGGAACCAGTGGGGGACGTTCCCCGCCGTGTCCCTCGGCTGGCGCGTGTCGCAGGAATCGTTCATGCGCAGCATCCCGGCCATCTCGGACCTGAAGCTGCGCGCGTCGTGGGGGAAGACCGGCAACCAGGCGTTCGGCAACTACCTGCAGTTCTCGAGCTATCAGGCGTGCAACGCGACGGCGCAGGTCCAGTTCGGGAACCAGTTCGTCTGCCCGTTCCGCCCCAGCGCGGTCGACCCCAACATCCGGTGGGAGGCCACCGCGACGTGGGACGTCGGCGCGGACTACGCCCTCAAGGGCCAGCGGTTCGTCGGCACCGTCGACTGGTACACCAAGCACACCGACAACCTGATCTTCACCGTGCCCGTCGCGGCCGGCTCGAACCTGTCGAACTTCGTCACCACGAACATCGGCACGATGAAGAACAGCGGCGTCGAGTTTGACGTCACCGCCCGCGTCCTCGACGGCACGCCCAGCGGCGGGCTGTCGTGGACCACGAGCTTCAACGTGTCCCACAACGCCAACAAGCTCCTGAGCATCAACCCCAACGCCGTCGGATCGAGCCGGGTCCTGACCGGCGGGATCGCGGGCGGCGTCGGCAGCACCATTCAGGTGCTCGAGCCGGGCCAGCCGATCAACTCGTTCTACGTCTGCCAGCAGTTCGACAGCGCCGGCAAGCCGGTGGAGAACCGCTACTACAACGCGGCGGGCACCGCCGTCGTCACCGGTTGCACCCGCGGCACGAACACGCGGGCGTTCCACGACCCGGCGCCGCATTGGATCTTCGGTCTGAGCCAGGCCATGACGTATCACCACTTCGATCTCAGCTTCACGCTCCGCGCCTGGCTCGGCAATTACGTGTACAACAACGTCGCCTCCAACCTCGGCGACTACCGCGAGCTCTCCGCCGGCAGCTCGCCCTACAACCTGCAGACCTCCGTGCTGACGACGGGGTTCCAGAACCAGCAGCTGCTGTCGGATTACTACGTCGAGAACGGGTCGTTCCTGCGGATGGACAACATTCAGGTGGGGTACAACTTCCCCTGGCACGGCGAGCATATGCGGCTCTATGCTGTCGTGCAGAATGCATTTACGATCACCGGCTACAGCGGTGTGGACCCCACCGCCGGCCTGGGCGGCATCGACAACAACATTTACCCGCGTTCGCGTATATTGACGGGAGGTCTCAATGTTCAGTTCTGAGACGCGGGCCATGGATCGCACCTCGAGCACACGGAGCCGCTACATGCGCACCAATCGCTGGAAGACGCTCGGCATCGCTGCCGCGCTGGTCCTGATCGCCGCCGCGTGCACCGATCCGACGGTGGCGCCGAAGAGCACCGTCACGGGCGCCAACTTCTTCAACGATCCGAGCTCGTACAAGGAGTTCCTGGCGAAGATCTACGCCGGGCTGGCCGTCGGCGGTCAAAGCGGCGGCGACGGCTCGACCGACATCCAGGGGATCGACGGCGGCTTCTCGCAGTACATGCGGCTCTATTGGGAGCTGGAGGAGCTGCCCAGCGACGAGGCCGTGATCGCGTGGGGCGACCAAACCCTGCCGGAGCTGAACACGCAGACGTGGAACTCGTCCAATACGTTCGTCAACGCCATGTACTACCGCATCTATTTCCAGATCGGCATGGTGAACGAGTTCCTGCGCCAGACCACCGACGCGCAGCTGGCGTCGCGCGGCGTGACCGGCGCGCTGCTGGCGTCGGTCCACACCTACCGCGCCGAAGCCCGGTTCATGCGCGCGCTGGCCTACTGGCACGGACTCGACTTCTTCGGGGACATCCCGCTGGTCACGGAGAACGATCAGATCGGGGCCACGGCGCCGAAACAGGCGACGCGCGACAGCGTCTACCGGTACGTCGTGGGTGAGTTGCTCGCCATCAAGAGCGCCCTGCCGGCGCCGGGCGCCGCCACGTACGGCCGGGCCACGACGCCCGCGGCCGACATGCTGCTCGCCGAGCTGTACCTCAACGCCGGGGTGTACACCGGCACGCCGAACTACGCCGGCGCGTTGACCGAGGCGAGCGCGGTGATCGCGGGGAGCTACACGCTCGCGCCGAACTACTTCAATAACTTCCAGGCCGACAACAACACGTCCCCGGAAATCATCTTCGCGGTGCCCGAGGACGGTATTCACACCCAGACGTACGGCTCGACGAACTTCATCATCCACGCATCGTGCGGGAACGCGATGAACAACGCCACGTACGGCGTGGACGGCTGTTGGTGGGGCCTGCGCCTGAAGCCCTCCGCGCACGACCTCTACGCGGCCGGCGACACCCGCGCGGCGCAGTTCTACACGGGCAGCCAGACCGTGGCCCTGAACAGCATCTCGAACTTCGCCAACGGCATTCCCAACCCGAAGTTCACCAACAAGACGTCGGGCGGCGCGACGGG
>DATLWA010000321.1:0-14622 GCA_035576905.1 Gemmatimonadales bacterium | reverse complement strand
ACCAACTGATTCATATATTTGCGGCCGTTCGGTCGGCCCCGCGGCAGCGAGCCAGCTAGCCGCCAGCACAACCCAGAGCAGCCCACTCGTGGAGTGCCGTGCATGGCCCGGTCGTCTACCGCAAAGGCAAAACCGTTCTTTCGCACCACGCCTTCGGGCGCCTTCGATCAGTACCTGCAGGACATCCAGAAGCTCCCCCTCATAAAAGACCCGGCTGAAGAGCGCCGCCTGGCTCGCAAGGTGCGGCGCGGCGACGAAAAAGCCGCCGAGCGACTGGTGACGGCGAATCTGCGGTTCGTGATCTCCTACGTGAAGAAGTATCAGGGGCACGGCCTGGATCTCTCCGAGCTCGTCGCCATCGGGAACGAGGGTCTGCTCAAGGCCGTGAAGAAGTTCGATCCCGACCAGGGCGTGAAGTTCATCTCGTACGCCGTGTGGTGGGTTCGTCAGGCAGTGCTCAAGGCGCTGGCCGAGCAGACCCGCAGCGTGCGCATCCCGCTGAACCAGAACTCCCAGCTCATCCGCATGAGCCGCACCGAGACGTACCTGTCTCAGGAGCTGGGCCGGGAGCCCACGGACAACGAGATCGCGCAGGCGCTCGAGGATTCGGTCGAAAACGTCCGCACTGCGCGCCGCATGACGGCGGCGGAGCTGTCGCTCGACGCCCCGGTGGACCGCAGCGACAAGGACGCGGCCACGCTGGGCGAGCGGTTCGCCGGTCAGGAAGGCGGCGAGATCGAGGAGAAGACCGACGGCAAGCTGATGCGCGAATTCATCGACCGCATCTTTCAGAAGTATCTGACGCCGCGCGAACGCAAGATCCTCTACCTCTATTATGGCCTCGAGGAAGGCAGCGAGGCGATGACGCTGGAGAAGATCGGCGCCCTGATGGGCGTCACGCGCGAGCGCATCCGCCAAATTCGCGAACGGGCGTTCGAGAAACTGAGAGAGTCGCCGGACGGCCGAGCCCTCATCGGCTTCTGGAGGGCGGCCTAGGCCAGACGTCCAGACGTCTAGCGGTTTCAAGCTCCAAGTGGTCAGGAAGAGTCCTTCCTGGCCACTTTTTGCCTGTATACTTCAAGCCATGCCCTACGATGACCTCCCCCGAGCGCTATCCCGCATCGTCGGGGCAGGTCATGTCCGTGTCGGCCCCGGCGAGCGTCTCGCCTACGCCGCCGACGGCCTCCCCACCCACCGCCGCTTGCCCCGTGCAGTGGTCCTGCCGGGCACTCACGACGAGGTCGTCGCCGTGGTGCGGCTGCTGGCTCGGGCAGGAGTCCCGTTCGTGCCGCGCGGCGCGGGCACCGGCCTGTCGGGCGGCGCCCTGGCCGACGATGACGCCGTCCTCCTGGTCCTCACGCGCCTCAACAAGATCCTGGCGCTCGACCCGGCCAACCGGCGCGCGGTGGTGGAGCCAGGCGTGGTCAACGTGCGCCTCTCGGCCGCCGCGGCCCGCTACGGCCTGCATTACGCTCCCGATCCGTCGAGCCAGACCGCCTGCACCATCGGCGGCAACGTCGCCGAGAACGCCGGCGGGCCGCACTGCCTCAAGTACGGCGTCACGAGCAACCACATTCTGGCCCTCGAGGTGGTGCTGGCGGACGGCCGCGTGGTGCAGCTCGGCAGCCCGGCCGGCGAGCCCTGGGGTCCGGATTTGGTGGGCGTCTTCGTGGGCTCGGAAGGCAATTTCGGGATCGCCACCCGCATCAGCGTCCGGCTCACGCCCCTGCCCTCGAGTATCCGGACGCTGCTCGCCGATTTCACGTCGCTGCGCGCCGCGGGCGAGGCTGTGACGGCCGTAATCGCCAGCGGCATTGTCCCCGCCGCGATGGAGATGATGGACCGCTCCTGCATCCAGGCCGTGGAAGACTCGGTGTACGCGGCCGGCTACCCGCGCGACGCCGCCGCCGTGCTGCTCGTGGAGCTCGACGGCAGCCGCGACGCGGGCGTGGTCGAGGAGACGCAAGAGGTGGACCGGCTGCTGCGTGCCGCCGGCGCCCGATCGGTGCGCACCGCCGCCGACGCGGCCGAGCGCGAGCGCCTGTGGCAGGGCCGCAAGAAAGCGTTCGGCGCCATGGGACGGCTGTCGCGTGACCTGGTGGTCCAGGACGCGGTGGTGCCGCGCAGCGCCCTGCCCGACGTGCTCGAGCGCATCGGCGCGATCGCCGCGCACTACCACCTGGTGGTGAGCAACGTCTTTCACGCGGGCGACGGCAACCTCCATCCCAACATCTCCTTCGACGCCACCGACGCCGAGCTCACCGCGCGGGTAGACCGCGCCAGCGCCGAGATCATGGAAGCGTGCATCGCGGCGGGCGGCACGATCACCGGTGAGCACGGCGTGGGGCTCGACAAGCTGCGCTATATGCCGCTGGTGTTCGACGGCGACTCGCTCGCCGCCATGCGGGCGGTACGCCACGTGTTCGATCCGCACGAACAGGTCAACCCCGGCAAGGTGATCCCCGTGCATGCCTGCCGCGAATGGGTGGGAGCGGTGCGCCGGGCTCGGGCGGTGCCCGCATGAGCATCCTCGCCCGCGTGCGCGCGCTGCTCGGCGCCGATGCCGTGCTGCCGGGACCCGAAGGGCCGCCGCGCATTGCTCCGGCCTCGCCCGACGGCGTCGCACTGCTGCTCGCCACCGCCCACGAGGAGGGCTGGCACGTGCGGGTCGAGGGGGCGGGCAGCTGGATGCCCACGGATGCGCCCGCCGATCTCGCCCCCACCACGCGCCGGCTCGACAAGATCCCCGCGATCGAGCCGCAGGACCTGACGGCCACCGCCGAAGCGGGCGTGGGCTGCGACTTGCTGCGCCACCAGCTGGCCGACCGCGGCGTGTGGCTGGCGCTCGATCCGCCGGGCATCGGCGGGCGCACGCTGGGCTCGGTCGTGGCGACCGCCGCGTCCGGGCCGCTCCGCCAGGGCTTCGGCCCGGTCCGCGATCACCTGCTGGGCGTCACGTTCGTGACCGGCGACGGCCGCTTTGTCCAAGGCGGCGGCCGCGTGATGAAGAACGTCGCGGGCTACGACCTCACGCGCCTGCAGGCCGGGGCATTCGGCGGCTTCGGCGTGATCGTGCTGGTGCACCTGCGGCTGCGGGCCCTGCCCCGCTCGGACGTCACCTACGCGCTCGAGGGCGCGCGCGACGATCTCTGCCGCGTGGGCTCGGACGTGATCACGGCCGGCATCGCGCCCGCCGCGCTGGAGCTGCTGTCGCCCACACTGGCGCGGCGCGAGCGCTGGACGCTCGCCGTGCGCCTGGCGGGCTCGGCCGCGCTGGTCTCGGCCGAGGAGCACGCGCTGCGGTCCGCCACGGGCGGCGTGTTCTCGCCGCTGCGCGCCGAAGAGGCCCACGCGTTCTGGACGCACGCGGCCGAGGGCATCGCGACCGCGCCGATCACGTTCCGGCTCGGCGGGCTGGCCGATTCGACCGAGGAGCTGCTCGACCTGCTGCAGCACCAGCTCGGCGACGAGCGCGTGTCGGCGAGTCCCGGGCTCGGCGCGGTGCGTTGGGCGGGCGAGGCCGCGCCGGACCGGTTGCGCTGGTTGCGCCGCGCGCTGGCGGGACTCGAGGTCCCCCTCACCCTGGAGCGCGCGCCGTGGCCCGTGCGCGCGGCCGTGGGGCACTTCGGCGCGTATCGCGAAGGCGTGGGTCCGCTCGTCGCCGGGTTACGGCAGACGTTCGATCCCAACGCGCAGCTCGTCGTGGCCCTCGAGGGGGACGAGGGTGACGGCTGAGCGGGGCGGGTTCGCGGCGCTCGACAGCTGCGTGCACTGCGGATTCTGCCTCCAGGCTTGCCCCACCTTCCTCGCCACCGGCGACGAGGCCGACGGGCCGCGCGGCCGCATCGAGCTGATGCGGGGCCTCGAGCGCGGCACACTCACCGCCGACGATCCCACCGTCACCACCCACCTCGACCGCTGCCTCGGCTGTCGCGGGTGCGAGCCGGTGTGCCCGTCGGGCGTCGGGTACGGGCACGGCCTCGAGGCGGCGCGGGAGCGCCTGGCGGCGGCGCGCGGCGTCCCGCCGCTCGTCCGTGCCACGCTCGCACTGCTCACGAGCGCGGGACCAGGCCGCGTGACGTACGCGCTGGCGCGGGCGCTGCGGGCGACGGGAATCCCCGGACTGCTCGCGGGTTGGAGCCGGACGAGATTCGCGATGGGAATGCTGGCGGCGACGAAACCACAAGGCGGCAAGGGGCGGCAGGGGGCGGCATTGGAACGTCCCGCCCGCGGCCGCCCGTTGCCGCCCACTGCCGCCCTGCTCTTCCGCGGCTGCGTAATGGACGGCCTCTTCTCCCACGTGCACGACGCCACGATCAGGACACTGGCCGTGAACGGATATGCCGTCGAGGAAGCGCCGGCGCAGGTCTGCTGCGGCGCGCTGCACGCGCACGCGGGACTGGCGGATGACGCCCGCGCGCTCGCGCGCGCCAATATCGCCGCGTTCGGCGACGGCGACGCGCCCATCGTCGTGAACAGCGCGGGCTGCGGCGCGCAGCTGAAAGCCTATGGCGATAAGGCATTCGCGGCCCGCGTGCGCGACGTGACCGAGCTGCTCGCCGCAGCGGGACCGGTGGCAGGCGCCGCCATCGCCGGGCGCGTCGCGTACGACCCGCCGTGCCACTTGTTGCATGCGCAGCGCATCGCCGACCCGCCATTGCGCGTGCTCGCGGGCGTCCCGGAACTCGAAGTCCTGACCCTGCCGGACGCCGCGCAGTGCTGCGGCGGCGCCGGGATGTATACGCTGGTCGAGCCGGCGCTCTCCCGCGCGGTGCTGGCGCCGAAACTGGAAGCGCTGCGCGCCGCCGCGCCCGACGCCGTGGCCACGGGCAATCCCGGCTGCGTGATGCAGATCGGCGCGGGACTGCGGGCCGCCGGGATGTCGTGCCCCGTGGTGCATCCCGTCGAGCTGCTCGACGCGTCGTACCGGCGCGCGGGGTTGTACGCATGACGTTGGCCCGCCGCCTCACCGCGTCCGACGGTGCGGAGATCGCGTTGCACCGCATGCGCGCGCACCGCGACGGGCGCCCGGCGGTCCTGCTCGTGCACGGCGCCTTTTCGGGGCACACTGTTTGGCTGCGCAACGGTCGCGCGCGCGATGCCGGACTGGCGTACTTCCTGGGCGCGCACGGCTTCGACGTGTGGCTGGCCGATCTGCGCGGGCACGGCGCGAGCGCCCGGGAGCCCAGGCGGTTCCAGTGGCGTTTCGAGGATTGGATTCTCAAGGACACGCCGACGCTCGTCGCCCGGGTGGTGGAGGAAACCGGCGGCGCGCCGCTCGTCTGGATCGGCCATTCGTCGGGCGGGGCCGTGGGGCTGTGCTGGCTCGCGCGTCTCAGCGGCGCCGCCCTGCCCCTCGCCGCGTGCGTGACGCTCGGCACACCGGGGCCGCGCCGGATGGGCGCGCTCCGCCGCGGTGCCGCCTGGGGCATCGTCCGGCTCACAAACCTGCTGGGGCGGTTTCCCTCGCGGGCGCTGGGGTTCGGACACGAGGACGAGAGCGCGGGCGTGCTGGGCCAATGGATGGGCTGGAACGTGGCGGGTAGCTGGCGCGGCGACGACGGCTTCGATTATTGGAGCGGCCTGGCCCGCGTGCGCGTGCCGTACCTCGGCGTGGCCGGCGCCGGCGATTGGCTGTTCGCGCCGCCGTCGGCGTGCCAACAGGTGGTGGACGCCGTCGGCGCCCCGCGCAAGGAGCTGTTCGTGACCGCACCGGGAATCGATCACAAGGGATTGCTGCTCGACTCGCGCGCGCCGCAGGATTGCTGGCCGCGCATCGCAGCGTGGCTCGACGAGACGCTCGGAATCCGATGACGAGTCCCGCCGTCGTCGATGCCCTGCGGGTCGGCGCGATCGTGGCACGCGCCGACGTCGCAGTGATCACGCTCGCAGGCCCCGGCGCCGTCACCTGCTTCCAGGGCCTGCTCACCAACGACATCGAGAAACCCGGCGACGGCGCGTTCGTCTACGGCGCGCTGCTCACACCCAAGGGCATGATCCTGGTGGACGGCTGGGCGACGCGGCACGGCGCGAGCGTCAGCTACGTCGTGCCCGCCGAAGCCCGCGAGCGGGTGCTGGAGCTCTATACCCGATCGGTGCCGCCACGGCTCGCGCACGTGGTCGATCGCTCGGGCGAGCTCACGGTGCTCCGACTCGCCGGTGCCGGAGTCGCTGCCATATGCGAGACGGTCGGCGTGCCGCTTCCCATGCCCGGCCACGCGGTGGAGGCGAGCGTCCATGGCGTGGCCGTCGAAGTCGCCCGTCCCGGCGAGACCGCGCCGTTCGCAGCGCAGATCGCCGCGGCGCCGGGCCACGCGCTGGCGTTGGAGGAGCGCTTCGCGGCCGCGGGAGCGCTGCGGCCGGGAGTCGCCGGTTTGGAGTTGGCGCGCATCCTGGCCGGGTGGCCGCGTCTGGGTGCCGAGGTGGACGACAAGACGCTGCCCCAGGAAGTCCGCTACGACGAGGTCGGCGGCGTGTCGTACACGAAGGGCTGTTATACCGGCCAGGAGACGGTCAGCCGCCTGCATTTTCGCGGGCACCCCAACCGCGAGCTCAAGGGCCTCGAGTTCGATGCCGAGCCCGACATCGCGACCGTTCCCACCGTGGTGCATCGCGACAAGGACGTGGGGCGCGTGACGAGCGTCGCCTGGGTCCCCGACGGCGGCACGTCTCCCGGCGGCCGCTGGATCGGCTTGGGCGTGCTGCGGCGCGAGGTGGTCGCGGGGGACATGGTGCGCGCCGGCGGTACCGACGCGCGCGTCCTGGCGCTGCCCTTCGCACTGGCCCGCCGCGAACCCGCGTGACGGTTCTCGTCACCGGCGGCAGCGGCCTGGTCGGCAGTCACGTGATCACGGCGCTGGTGGCGCGGGGCGACAGCGTGCGCGCCCTGGTGCGCCCGGCCGCGCGCCCCGCCGTCTCGGCACTCGGCGCCACGGTGGTCGAGGGCGACGTCACCGACCCGGCCGCCTGGGCTCGTGCGGCGACAGGAGCCCGGGCCATCGTGCATGCCGCCGCGCTCGTCGCCCCGAACGTTCCCCTCGAAACCTTCCTCGCGGTCAACGTCGGTGGCACGCGGCACGGGCTCGCCACCGCGCGGGCCACGGGAGCGCGGCTGGTGCACGTCTCGTCGGTGGCGGTGTACGGCAGGACCGCCGGCGACGGCGCCAGCCGCGCGAGCGTGACCGAGGACTTTCCCTTCCAGAAGATCTGGGAGCGCGACTACTACGCGCAGAGCAAACGCCGCGCCGAGGAACTGCTGTGGGAAGAGGTGGCGCGCGGTGGTATCGCCGCCGTGGTGGTCCGCCCCAATGTGATTTACGGAGAGTACGACCGCTTATTCTCGCCGCGCGTCCTGCGGGCGGTGCGCGGCGGGTTCGTGCCGCAGATCGGGCCGGGCACCAACCGCCTGTCGTGCGTATACGCGGGCAATGTCGCGGCGGCGATCGTGCTCGCGCTCAACGCGCCCGCGGCGCCCGGCCGGGCCTACAACACCACCGACGACGGCCCCGACGCGTTCACTCAGCGCGCGTTCGTCGACGCCTTCGCTCGGGCATTGGGCGCCCGGGTGCGGCGCGTGCGCGTGTCGTACGGCGTCGCGCGCTTCGCGGCCGACGCGCTGGCCCGCTGGCAGATGCTGCTGCGGCCCGGGCGCTATCCCGGCATCGGCGGCTCGGCCGTGCGCTTCCTCGCAGGTGAGAATCCGTTCGTAGCCGAGCGGGCGCGCCGCGAGCTGGGGTGGCGGCCGGTCGTGGAGCCGCGCGAAGCGGTGCGCCGCACGGTGGCGTGGCTGGAGCGAGGCCGCTAAACAAAAACGCCCGGGACTGCTGTAGTCCCGGGCGTCCTCCAACATTGCTGCGCGCGCGTTACGGCTTTTTCTTCGTCGGCGCTGCGGGCGGGGGCGCCGCCATCTTCTTCATCGAGTCGCGCATGGCCTTCGATGTGTCCACCGCCATCATCTTGGTGCTGTCGCCCATCATCATGTGGGTGGTGTCGGCTCCGGCGACGGGCGGCTGCTCCGCCTTCTTGCAGCCCGCGAACGCGACCAGGGCAACGACGAGTGCGAGACGCTTCATTTCTGCTCCTCAATAGAGAGTGGGGGCCCGACAAGCGGGGCAAACCTAGCCACACCTGCCGGGGAGTCAAGGGTAGCTGGTGCATTGCCCGAAACACAGGGCGCTGGTGACCTTTCCGGCATGACCGACCGCCGCTCGTTCCTCGGCTGGCTCGCGACGCTCCCCGCTTTCGCGCGCCGCGGCGCGACAAACGCCCCGCCCACGCTGGACGCGCAGCCCACGGCGCTCTACCAGCAGCCCGACGGCCGCAAGAACCTGGTCCGGATCACCGTCTCGGGGCTCGACGCTCCCGCCGCCCGCGCGACGGTCACCGACCGGCACGGCGCCCTGGCCGGCAGCGCCGGCTTGCTACCGGCGGGTGATGGACTGGTGCTACAGGGAGAAGTATGGCTGCCGCTCTCGGAGCCCACGGCCTATCGCGTGGACCTGGAGGTCGGCAAGCAGCGGCTGTTGCGCACCAACGTGCGCCTCACGCCGCCGCGCCGCTGGACGCTCTACTGGCTCGCCACCAATCACACCGACGTCGGCTACACCGACGTGCAGGAGCGTTGCCTCGAGATTCATCGCCAGAATCTCGACGCGGCGGTGGCGCGGCTCGCCACGCATCCCGGCGCGCGCTGGTCGGCCGAGTGCGCGTTGCAGGTGATCTCGTACGTCGAGAACCGCTCGCCGCAGGCGGCCGACGCGCTGCTGCAGGCGATTCGCGACGGCAAGGTCGGCTTCGAGGCTCTGTTCGCCAACATGCTGACGGGGATTCTCGACCACGACACGTTCGCCCGTATGGTCTGGCCCGCGGGACTGCTGGCGCGCGAGCGCGGCCTGACGTACGCGGCCGCGCAGATCACCGATGTCCCCGGGCAGGCGCTCACGTTCCCGATGGTGCTCGCGGCGAGCGGCGTGAAATATCTCGCCTCGGGCCCCAATCCCGAGCGCGCGCTGCCGCTGTTGCCAGAATCGGAGGGCAAGGCCTACGGGCTCACCGGCCCGTGGACCAGCTACCCGCAGCTCTATTGGTGGGAGTCGCCCGACGGCAGCCGCGTGCTGCATTGGCGGAGCTACCACTACGGCGACGGCCTGCGTTTCGGCTTCGACGTGGGCCCGGCCGAGATGGGCCGGCGCCTGTCCGATTGGCTGCTCACCAACCCGGTGTTTCTGTCACCCGCGTGGCCCTACGACGTGGCCTTGCTGTACGGGTCGCAGTGGGACAACGCGCTGACCGACGAGCAGATGATCGCCAACGTCGAAGAGTTCAACCGCCGTTATGCCTTCCCGCGGATCGCCTCCGGACGCGCCGAGGACTTCTTTCGGGAAGTGGAGCGGCGTTGGGGCACGCAGATTCCCGTGCGCAAAGGCGACACCGGCCTCTACTGGGAAGACGGCGCGGCGTCCACCGCGCGCGAGCTGGCGCTGTTTCGCCGCGCCCAGCTGGCCGCGCGGGCCGCGGAGCTGGTCGAGCTGTGGGCCGACCGGCTCGAACCCAAGGAAGAAAGGAATAACGCCCCTACCCGCGCGATGTGGCGCGACCTGCTGCTATTCGGCGAGCACACCTGGGGCGCCTCCGAGAGCATATCCCAGCCCGAGGCGCGCGAGACGGTCGAGCAGTGGGCGTACAAGAAGCGTTTCGTGGACGGCGCCGCGGCGGCGGCCGCACAACAGCTGCAGGAAGGACTGCTGCGCATCGGGCGCGGCACCGACAAAGGCCGCGGGCGCATCGTGTTCAACGCGTCGACGTGGAGCCGCAGCGACGTCGCCCGCGTGCCGGGCGGCGCCGGCAAGGCCTTGATGTGGAGCGGCACGGATCTCCCCGCGGTGGACCTGCCCGATGGCGACGCCCTGGTGGTGGTCTCCGACGTCCCCGGCCTGGGGTACGTCGCCCTCGCCGAGCGCGACCGCGCGCCCGCGCCGCTCACAGATGAAGGGGCCGCCACCGAAGCCCAGGCCGGCGGCTTCCGCGTCCGGCTCGACCCCGCCACCGGGGCGATCCAATCGCTCACCGGCCCCGACGGCAAGGAGCGGGTCAAAGCGTCCTCCTGGAACGGGCTGAACCAGCTCGTCTACGTGCGCGGCGGCGAGCGTTCGGCGCTGTGGACGACCGGCGACCGCCACGACCTCGCTACGCCGCCGCAGCTCGCGATCACGCAAGGAACGGCGACGGCCACCCGGCGCGAGCGGCTGCCCGGCATCGGCGTGCGCCTCGTGACCACCCGCGCGGTGGAGGGCTGCGGCACAGCCACGTCCACCGTCACGCTGTACGACGCGCTGCCGTGGGTGGATATCGAGAACGAAATCACCAAGACGCCCGCGCTCCAGAAGGAAGCGCTGTACGTCGCCTTCCCGTTCGCCTTCACCCATCCCACGGTGCAGCTCGAGGTACCGCTGGGCCGCATGAGCGTCGAGAAGGATCAGCAACCGGCGGGTGCACGCGACTGGTACTGCCACACGCACTGGGCGTGGCTCACCGAAGGCCAGGACGGCGTGCTGTGGAGCGCTCCCGACACGCCGCTGCTCACGTTGAACGACGTGTTCCGGGGCGCGTGGCCGCGGACGCTCGCGCCGGACGGCACGGTGTTCGCCTACGCGATGAACAACTACTGGCACACCAATTACGCGGCCAGCCAGGGCGGCGCGTGGCGTTGCCGCTTCCGCATTTCGCTGCTCCCACCGGGCGATCAGGCCGAGCCGGTGCGGCGCGGCTGGGCGGCGTGTGATCCGCTGTACGTGAGCGAGGGCTACGACAACGCCGCGCGCGGCCCGCTCATCGCCAAGGACCGCGCGTTGATCCTGCCCGATCAGGGCACCATGGTCGTCGCGGCCAAGCCGGCGGACGACGGCGACGGGGCCATCGTGCGGCTGCTCGACGTGACGGGGCTGTCGCGCACCATCGGGATCTGGCCCGCGGCCTACAGCTTCGCGCAGGCGCGGCGCGCCAATCTGGTGGAGATGAACGGCGACGCCATCACACTCGGGGGCGACCGCCGGGCCGGCGTCGATCTGCGGGCGTGGGGCGTCGCGGCGGTCCGACTCTTTACACCCCGCGAGCGCGCTGGTTAACGTCCGGCATGCGCAAAGCGACGACGTTGGGCGAATTGAAACAGACGGAGTGGGCCGCCCCCTCGCGGGCGCAGCGCTCCGTGAAGGACGAGCTGCGGGAGAATCTGATCTGCCTGCTCGAGAACGGCTCGCCGATTTTCGCGGGGATCGTGGGCTACGAAGACACGGTGCTGCCGCAGCTGGTCAACGCCATCCTGTCGCGTCACAATTTCATTCTGCTCGGCCTGCGCGGTCAGGCGAAAAGCCGCGTGCTGCGCCAGCTCGTGACGCTGCTCGACGAAGAGATTCCGATCCTCGCGGGCAGCGAGGTGAACGACAATCCCTTCGGCCCGATCTCCAAGTACGGCCGCGAGCTGATCGAGGAACAGGGCGACGCCGCGCCGATCGCCTGGCTGCCGCGCGATGCGCGTTACGTGGAGAAGCTGGCGACGCCGGACGTGACCGTCGCCGACATCATCGGCGACGTCGACCCCATCAAAGCGGCGCGCGGCGGGCACCTGCTCTCCGACGAGCTGACGATGCACTTCGGCCTGCTGCCGCGCGCCAACCGCGGCATTTTCGCGATCAACGAGCTGCCGGACCTCGCGGGCAAGATTCAGGTCGGCCTCTTCAACATCATGCAGGAAGGCGACGTCCAGATCAAAGGCTACCCGGTGCGGCTGCCGCTGGACGTGGCGCTGGTGTTCACGGCGAACCCCGAGGACTACACGGCGCGCGGCAAGATCATCACGCCGCTGAAGGACCGCATCGGCTCGGAGGTCGTGACGCACTACCCGCACACCGTCGAGCTGGGCGCCGCGATCACGCGCCAGGAGTCGTGGCTCGAGCGCGGCGCAGCGCGCGCCGTGCGCGTGCCGGACTTCATGGCGGAAATGGTCGAGCGCGTGGCGTTCGAGGCGCGTGAGGACAAGCGCGTGGACAAGCGCTCCGGCGTGTCGCAGCGCCTGCCCATCAGCCTGCTCGAGAACGTGGTCTCCAACGCCGAGCGCCGCTCGGTCAACACCAAGGAGAAGCACGTCGTGCCGCGCGTGTCGGACGTGTATGCGGCGCTGCCCGCGATCACCGGCAAGCTGGAGCTCGAGTACGAGGGCGAGCTGCAGGGCGCCGAGGTGATCGCCAAGGACCTGATCCGGCGCGCGGCGGGCGCCACGTTCGCGGCGCGCGTGGGCGGCGCCAACGTGGACGACATCGTGCACTGGTTCGACGAGGGCGGCGCCCTGAAGATCTCGAGCGACGAGCGCTCCGACGCCTGCCTCAAGGGATTCAGCGTCGTCCCGGGCCTGCTCGACCTGGTGACGCAGGTGGGGCTCGCGCCGCCGAAGGACCCGGCCACCATGGTCTCGGCATGCGAGCTGGTGCTGGAGGGGCTCGTGGCCGAGAAGAAGATTTCGCGCTCCGAGGAGCTGGGGTACACTCGGGCGCGCCCCGAGCCGAAGGGGCCGTCGGGCTACGGCAAGCCGGGACCGGGAGGGCCGAACCTCTTCTCATAGCCGCGGGTTCTCCGCGCGCGTAGCTTCCGCCCGTCCCTCTCCGGAGCACCTATGGGCGAGCTGATCTTCGGCATCATCCTCCTGGTCGCGGCGTTTTTCGTGCGCCTCGCCGCCTCTTTCATCAAGACAGACTCAGGCCGCCCCGTGGGCGGCATCGTCAAGATCGCGTCGCTCGGCCTGGCGGTTGTGGGCGTGCTCGTGGTCCTGGGTGCCACCGCGGTCGTGATCAATCCCGGCGAGGTCGGCGTCCAGCACGCGTTCGGGTCGGTCACCTCGCAGCCACTGCTGGCCGGCATTCACGTGGTGCCGCCCTGGGCCTCGGTCGAACGGTACTCGGCGCGCGAAGAGCAATGGCCGCAGGCCGGGGCGCAGGTCGAAGAGATCGAAGCGCTGTCGTCCGAGCAGATGGGGATGCACATCGAGGTGTCGATCCGCTGGCAGATCGACCCGCAGCAGGCGCCCCGCATCTACACCGAGATCGGCAACGAGGACCAGATCCGCGGCGCCGTGCTCAATGCGATCCGCAAGGGCGTGCGCGACGGCATGGTGCAGTACTCGATCAACGACATTTCCAAGCGCACGCTGATCGCGCAGACGATGGAAAACCTGGTGGACTCGGCGCTGGTCACCACGCCGCGCGGCGGCCACGGCCAGTTCCGCATCGCCACGGTGACCGCGTTCTTCCTGCGCGACCTGCAGCCGCCCGCCGCGGTGGTCCAGGCGATCAACCAGAAGATCGCGCAGGAGCAGCAAGTCGAAACCGAACGCCATCGCGTCGAAGTGGCGCGGCTGCAGGCCGAGCAGCAGCGGCTGCGCAATCAGACGCTCACGCCCGAAGCGCTGACTATGCAGTACCTCGAAATCCTGCGCGACATGAAGGGCGGAGACAACCTGATCATTCTGGTGCCGACCGAGGGCGGGATCCCCGTGCTCAACATCGGCGACCTGCGCAGGAACCTGAAGCGCGGCCCCTGATGACCACGTCGCCGCTGATCACCATCACCCGTCAGTATGCCTCGGGCGGCTCCGACATCGCTCAGCTCGTGGCGCTCGACCTGGGGTGGACGGTGGTGGACAACGAGTTCGTGGATCAGGTGGCGCGGCTCGCAGGCGTGCCCGCCGCGGAGGTGGCGAAGCAGGAGGAGCGCGCGCCGGGGCTGCTCGAGCGCCTGGCGCGTACGCTGGCGACGGCGAGTCCCGAGATGTTCATCGCGGCCTCGGGTGCGCCCCAGGCGCAGGCCGAGGAGACGGCAATTCACACAATGACCGAGCGGGTGATCGCCGAGGCCGCGGCGCACGGGCGCGTGGTCCTGGTGGGGCGCGGCGCGCAGTCGGTCCTGGCGCAGCGGCCCGACGCGCTGCACGTCTACGTCGTCGCGTCGAAGCCGTGGCGCATGAAACTGGCGGTCGAGCGGCTCGGCGCCGACCCCGCGAAAGCCGAGAAGGTGGTGGACGACTTCGACCGCCAGCGCGACCAGTACGTGCGGACCTATTACGGCCGCACGCGCCACGATCCGGCGAATTACGACCTGGTGCTCAACGCCGAGCGGCTGGGGTTCGAGGGAGCGGCGAAGCTGATCGTGACCGAGGTGAAGCGGCGCGGTTGGAAGTAGGGGCGCAGCATGCTGCGCCCGTACTAAGCCTCTCGCAATTCCGGCACCCGCCACGCCGCGAGCGCCACACCGAGCACGCAGACCAAACCGCCCGCCCCCACCGCGAGCGGCGCGCCGTAGTGCTCGGCCGCGAGCCCCACGAAAAACGCGCCGAACGGCGCCATCCCCACGAACACGAACGAGTAGAACCCCATGATCCGCCCGCGCAGCTCGTCGGGCACGGCGGTCTGCAACAGCGTGTTGGTGAGCGAGTTGTTGACGATCATGGCGCACCCCGCCAACCCCAGCAGCAGGACCGAGAGCCACAGCGCGCGGGATGACGCGAACAACATCAGCATCACGCCGAAGGCAGTCCCGCCTATGAGCATCAGCTTGCCCCGCTGGCGGATGCGACGC
>DATLWA010000320.1:0-5139 GCA_035576905.1 Gemmatimonadales bacterium | reverse complement strand
GCTCACCACGCCGGTTGGCGGCGGCTACCGCTCGGTGAACGTCGCGCTGCGCCAGGAATTCGATCTCTACGCCAACGTCCGGCCCACCAAGACGATCGTGCCGGGCGGCCGCTACGAGAACGTCGACCTGGTCATCATCCGCGAGAACACGGAGGGGCTGTACGTGGGCCTCGACCACAGCTTTCGCGTGGGCGACGATCCCAAGGCGCTGGTGCAGGCGATGTCCGTGATGACGCGCGAAGGCTGCCGCCGCGTGTGCAAGTACGCGTTCGAGTACGCCAAGAAGCATGGCCGCAAGAAAGTCACCATCGTCCACAAGGCCAACATCCTCAAGGCCACGTCGGGCCTGTTCCTCGAGACCGGCCGTCAGATCGCCAAGGAGTACGAGGGCGTGGTGGCGAGCGACGACAAGATCGTGGATAACGCGGCGATGCAGCTCGTGATCAAACCCGAGCAGTTCGACGTGATCGTCACCACCAACCTGTTCGGCGACATTCTCTCGGACGAAGCGTCGGGTCTGGTGGGCGGGCTGGGTCTGGCGCCCGGCGCCAACATCGGCGTGCACGCCGCGATCTTCGAGGCCGTGCACGGCTCGGCGCCCGACATCGCGGGGCAGGGCATCGCCAATCCGTCGGCGCAGATGCTGGCGGCGGCGATGATGCTCGATCACATCGGCGAGACCGCCGCGGGCACGCGGCTGCGGCGGGCGCTGGAGACGGCGATCGTCAAGGACAACATTCGCACCAGGGATCTGGGGGGCAGTGCTTCTACCGCCGATTTCGCCCGCGCCGTGGTCAAGCGGGTTTAAGCACGCCTGCGCCGGCTGCGGCGAGCTGGTGGCGGGCCTCGAGGTGGGCGGCTATTGCGCCGACTGCTGGCGCGCGCGGACGCGGCGGGCGGGGCGGATCGCGCGCTGGGCGGCGCTCGCGGCGACCCTGCCGTTCGCGGTGTATCTGATGCTGGCGCTGCCGCCGACGCGGGAATGGCGGCTGATGGGGGCGGCCACCGCGGTGGTGTGGTACTTTCTCACAGGATTGATCGCGAGACGGGTGGTGTTGGAATGGCTCAAGTAATGCGCGTGGTGAGTGGTGCGTGGTTGGCGGCGGTGCTGGCGGCGACGCCTGCCGCGGCCCAGACGTCCCTTTCCATCTATAGTGACGGGCGGGTGGTGGTGCGGAAGACCCTGCCGCAGCCGCTGCAGAAGGGCAGCAACGTCCTGACGCTGCGGCTCGACAACCTCGACCCCGCCACGCTGTTCTCGCCCGATTCGAGCGTCACGGTCGTCTCCGTGGTGACCCGGTTGCCCACCGATCGCGGCGCGGCGTTACAGCGGGCCGTGGGGCAGACGCTGTCGTTCGTGCGCGCCAAGGGCGACACCGTGCGCGCGACGGTCGTGAGCGTGAATCCACCGCAGTACAAGCTGACCGACGGCCGCGTGCTCCTGTCGGAGCCCGGCGAGCCGCTGTTCCCGGCCGAACAAATCCGCGAGGCGACCGAGGCGAGCATCGTGTTGGATGCGACGCGCGGGCGCCCGCGCACGGACCTCGCATACGTAACCAGCGGCGCCACCTGGGAGGCGACCTACCAGGCCGTCCTCGGCAAGACGGCGCTGGTGTCGGGCGGCGCGACGATCACGCCCGGTGCCTTCCACGCTGAGAGCGTCGGCGTGCAAGTCGTGGCGGGGTCCATCAACCAGGCGCGGTCGAAACAGTACGCGCCACCAATGGCACTGCGCGCCGGCGTGATGGCGCAGGCCGACATGGTCGGGACGCAAGAGAGCGTCGGTGAAGCACACGTGTACGAGTTGCCGGGTCGATTGACGCTCGAAGCCGGCGTACCGCTCACCGTCGCGCTCTTCCCGCGTGCCAGCGCGCCGTATGTCGTCGAATACGTGGTCCCCGGCGTCCTGCCGTGGCGCGGTTACTTCGGTCCGCAGCCCACGGATCCGACTGCGGTCCCGGTGCAGGTCTGGTACACGTTCAAGCGGGCCCGCGGCAGCGCCTTCGGCGACCGGCCGCTGCCCGGCGGGACTGTTCAACTCTACCAGGCCGATTCGGCTGGGCGAGTGCAGTTGATTGGTGAGGCGGCGATCGGCCACACGCCCGCCGGCAAAGACGTGCGTGTGCAGTCGGGCGACGCGTTCGATGTGACCGCCGAGCGAGTGCAGACCGATTACAACCAGGAGCAGATCCCGCCGGCGAAGCGCGGGCTGCCCATGCGCCAACGCGTGACCGCGAGCTATCGCGTGACGCTCAGCAACGCCAAGCCCGACTCGGTCACGGTCGACGTCCGCGAGACCCACTTCGGCACGTGGCAGATCACCGAAAGCAGCGTGCCCGGTGAGAAGCTCTCCTCGAGCGAGACCCGCTTCCGCGTGCGCGTGCCCGCCAACGGCACCGCGACGCTGACGTACACCGTGCAGGTCGAGTCGTGACGGTTCAGATCCTCCACCTCTCCGATCCGCACTTCGGCGGCCTGGCGGACATCCGCCAGATCGAGGCGGTGGAGCGTATGATCCCCGACCTGCGGCCCGACGCGGTGGTGATTTCGGGCGACGTGGCCCAGCGCGCCCGGCACGGCGAGTTCCAGCGGGCGCGGGCGTTCGTGAACCTGGCGCGCGAGACCGCGCCGGTGCACGTCATTCCCGGCAATCACGACGTGCAGTGGTGGTGGCGGCCGTTCATTCCGTTCGGCAAGGACGCGCTGTACACCAAGTACCGCCGCTACTTCGGCGACGACCTGACGCCCACCCTCACCATTCCCGGCGCGGTGATCGCGGGCGCGTTGACGTCGCACGGCGTGGCGTGGGGCTCGCTCACCACGACGCTGCGCGACATCGCCGTGAAGGGGCACCTGCCGAAGCGCGAAATAGAGCGGGTGCAGCAGGTCTTCGCGGCGGCGCCGGGGGACGCGGCGCGCGTGCTCGTGCTGCACCACAACGTGCTGCGCGGCGATATCTCGCAGCGCATGGGCTTGTCGCGCTGGAAGAAGGCGCAGCGCCGCATCCTGGAGTCGGGCGCCGACGTCGTGCTGTGCGGCCACGATCATCAGGAAGGCGCCGACACGCTGGGCGGCCACGTCGTGGTCTCGACGGCGGGGACGATCTCGACCCGCTCGCGCGGCGGGCGGCCGTCGTGCTTCAATTTCGTGACGATCGAAGCCGCAGCGGTGCAGGTCACCATGTTCCGCTGGGACGGGGAGCGCGGCAGGTTCAATGCTTCAGATACATTCGCTTTTGCTCGCGGCTCCGATGCCAGGGCGGCGATTCCTGCTGACTGAGGTCTTATGTCTGCGAAGTTTCAAGGCGTCGACTTTTACAGCACCGACTCTTTGCTCAACGAAGAGGAGCGCGCCGTCCGCGACACCGTCCGCTCCTGGGTCGACGACAATCTCCTTCCCATCATCGGCGAAGCGTATGTCGCGGGGCATTTTCCCAAACAGCTGATCCCCGGAATGGCGGAGCTGGGACTGTTTGGCGCCAACCTGCCCGAGGAATACGGCTGCGCCGGGCTCAATAACGTCGCCTACGGCCTGATCATGCAGGAGCTGGAGCGGGGCGACTCGGGCGTGCGCTCGTTCGCTTCGGTGCAGGGCGCGCTCGTGATGTATCCCATCTTCGCCTTCGGATCCGACGAGCAAAAAAAGAAATGGCTGCCGCAGATGGCGAGCGGCAAGGTCATCGGCTGCTTCGGCCTTACCGAGCCCGACTACGGCTCCAACCCCGCCGGCATGATCACCGTCGCGAAGGAGACCAAGGACGGCTGGACGTTGAACGGCGCCAAGATGTGGATCACCAACGGATCCACGGCGCAGGTCGCCATCGTCTGGGCCAAGACCGGCAAGATCGACGACGTCGAATCGATCCGCGGCTTCCTCGTCCCCACCGACACCAAGGGCTTCTCGGCGAAAGACCAAAAAGGCAAGCTCAGCCTGCGCGCCTCGGACACGAGCGAGCTGGTGCTGCAGGACGTGCACGTCCCCAAGGATGCCATCCTGCCCAAGTCCGGCGGCCTCAAGTCACCGTTGATGTGCCTCACCCAGGCGCGCTACGGCATTTCCTGGGGTGCGGTGGGCGCCGCCATGGCGTGTTACGACGAAGCGGTGAGCTACGCCAAGACCAGAGTGATGTTCGGCAAGCCGATCGGCGGGTTCCAGCTGCAGCAACTGCGGCTCGCCGAGATGCTGACCGAGATCACCAAGGCGCAGCTGCTCTGCTTGCAGCTCGGACGCCTGAAAGACCTCGGCACCATGACGCCGCAGCAGGTGTCGCTCGCCAAGCGCAACAACGTCAGCATGGCGACCGACGTGGCGCGCGAGGCGCGCCGGCTGCTCGGCGCCAACGGCATCCTCGCCGAGTATCAGGCCATGCGCCACCTCGCCAACCTCGAGTCGGTCTACACGTATGAGGGCACGCACGACGTGCACACGCTCGTGCTGGGGCAGGAGATTACGGGGATCTCGGCGTTTCAGTGATCAGCGGTTGAGCTTCTCCGCCGCCGCGCGCCAGCGCGCGCGGAACGGCGGATCGGCGTCTTTCCACGCGTTCGCGATCCAGCGATAGTGCGCGGTAGCGCTGTCGCGCTGCCCCGCGGCCTCGAAGGCCTGTGCCAGCAGGTCCTGCAAGTTCGCATGCGTCACATAAAGATTCGGCCCTTCCACGCCACCGTGCAGCGCCGCCCGCAGCAACTGGATGGCCTCGGCTGGCTGCCCCAGCGCGATCAAGTCCACCGCCAGCCGGTAATTGATCCGCGTGTAGCCCAGCACCGGTGACGTCAGCGCCTGGCGGTACTCGCGTACGGCATCGGCGCGGCGGCCGCGGGCGTCCCACACGAGACCGCGCGCGTAATGATGCATGCGTTGGTCGCGCGCGTAGCTGCTCCAGCGCCCGACGCGCTGCAGTGTGTCCGCCAGAAGGAGCAGACGCGCGGTGTCGCCCGCGGCCGCGAGGGCGGTGACCTCGTGCGTGAGCATCCACACGTACTGCCGTGCCTGATAGCCGTCGGTGGTGTCGCGGATGTCCCATTGCAGCCGCAAACTGTCGAACAGCTGCGCTGCAGCCCGGGCGCGGCCGCCCTCGAACAGCGCGACCGCGCGCGGCATGCGCGCGCCGCGCACCGTGGCGGGCCCCGGCGATCCCGC
>DATLWA010000319.1:0-6200 GCA_035576905.1 Gemmatimonadales bacterium | reverse complement strand
GGGTTGCTGGTGCAGGCGCTGGGACGCATTCCCCGGCCGGGGGAGCGCTTCCAGCTCCACGGGTTGGAGTTCGACGTCCTCGCCGCCAGTACCACACGCGTCGAGCGGGTCGCCGTGCGCCGCGGACCGGTGCGCGTCGTGACGCTGGACGGCGCCGAGCCGGGGCCGTGAGGTTATCTTATGAATATTGAGCGCATCCTGACGGGGCTGGAGTCCGGCGACACCGCCGCCCTTGCCCGTGCCATCAGCCTGGTCGAGAACCAGCGCGATGGGTACGAGGAGGTGCTCTCGCACGTCCACGCGCGTGTCGGCAAGAGCGGCGCGCGCCGCATCGGCCTCACCGGGCCGCCGGGCGCGGGCAAGAGCACGCTCTCCGAGCAATTGATCCGCCACTATCGCGAGCAGGGCCACAAGGTGGCGATGGTCGCGGTCGATCCGACGTCGCCGTTCACCGGCGGGGCCCTGCTGGGCGATCGCATCCGCATGGAGTCGGTGAGCACCGATCCCGGCGTCTTCATCCGCTCGATGGCGACTCGCGGCTCCCTGGGCGGGCTGGCCGTCACCACCGAAGAAGTGACCGACCTGCTCGACGCGTTCGGGTTCGACCGGATCCTGATCGAAACCGTGGGCGTGGGACAGACCGAGCTCGACATCGCACGCACGGCGGAGTCCACCGTGCTGGTGCTGGTCCCCGAATCGGGCGACGGCATTCAGACGCTGAAGGCGGGCGTGATGGAAATCGCCGATGTCTACGTGATGAACAAGAGCGACCGTCCCGGCGCCGACAAGCTGCGGCAGGAGATCGAAGTGATGCTGGGCATCCGGCGGGGCAATGCCTTCCGGCACATGAGCGCGCACCACGGCAGCAAAACGGGCGAGGGCGGGCGCGGGCGGGCAAAGTCGGACGACGGCGCGTGGGACCCGCCGGTGCTCGCGACCGTCGCGACGACGGGGCAGGGCGTCGTCGAGCTAGCAGCTGCCCTGGATCGTCACCGCACGTGGCTCGAGGCGAGCGGGACATTCGTGGCGCGGCGCCGCGCGCGGCTCGCCGAGCGGACCCGGGCGGCGGTGGATCGGGCCGTGCACCAGTGGATCTGGCGCGAGACGGGCGCCGAGGAGCTGCTGGCGCGCCGTCTCGACGAGGTGCTGGAGGGCGGCCGCAGTCCCTACGACGTGGCCGCCGAGATCCTCGACCAGGTGAAGAGCGGAGCGACGCGATGAGTATCGAGAAGAAACCGGTCTACACGCCGGCGGACCTCGAGGGATTCGACGTGGCGCGGCAGCTCGGGCGTCCCGGCGAATTCCCGTTCACGCGCGGCATCCATGAGAGCATGTACCGCGGCCGTCTCTGGACGATGCGGCAGTTCGCGGGCTTCGGCACCGCCGAGGATACCAACCAGCGCTACAAATTCCTGCTCGAGCGCGGGCAGACCGGGCTGTCGGTCGCCTTCGACTTCCCGACGTTGATGGGCTACGACTCCGACCATCCGCGCTCCGAGGGGGAAGTCGGCAAGTGCGGCGTGGCGATTTCATCGCTCGCCGACATGGAGACGCTGTTCGCCGGGATTCCGCTGGACCAGGTCTCGACGTCGATGACCATCAACGGGCCCGCGGCGATCCTGTTCTGTTTCTACGTCGCGGCGGCGGAGAAGCAGGGCGTGCCGATCGCAAAGCTGCGCGGCACGGTGCAAAACGACATTCTCAAAGAGTACATGGCCCAGCACGCCTGGGTCTATCCGGTCGAGCCGGCGCTCAAGATCATCGTCGACATGTTCGAGTGGAGCGCCGAGCACACGCCCCTGTGGAATACGATTTCGATTTCGGGCTATCACATTCGTGAGGCCGGGGCGACGGCGGCGCAGGAATTGGCGTTCACCCTGGCGAACGGCTTCACCTACGTCGAGCGGGGCATCGCCCGCGGGCTCGACGTGGACGAGTTCGCGCCGCGGCTCTCCTTCTTCTGGGACATTCACAACGACTTCTTCGAGGAAATCGCGAAGCTGCGTGCGGCGCGGCGCATCTGGGCGCGCCACATGAAGGAGCGCTACGGCGCCAAGGACAAGCGCTCCTGGATCATGCGGTTCCACTCGCAGACCGCGGGCGTCACCCTCACGGCGCAGCAGCCGATGAACAACATCGTGCGCGTGGCTTACCAGGCGCTGGCGGCGGTGCTGGGCGGCACGCAGTCGCTGCACACCAATTCGCTGGACGAGACCCTGGCGCTGCCGACCGAGCAGGCCGTGCAGGTGGCGCTCCGTACGCAGCAGATCCTGGCGTACGAGACGGGCGTGCCCGAGGTGAGCGACCCGCTGGGCGGCTCGTACTACGTCGAGGCGCTCACCGACCAGCTGGAGCGCGAAGCCGAAGCGCTGTTCGCCGAGGTACAGTCCATCGGTGGCGTGGTGCGGGGCATCGAGTCCGGCTGGTTCCAGCGGCAGATCGCGCGCTCGGCGGCGGACTTCCAGCAGCGCGCCGAGGCCAAAGAGAAGATCGTGGTCGGCGTGAACGAGTTCACGAGCGACGACGACCATCCCGTCGAGATCCTGAAGGTCTCGAACGACGCCGAGACGTCGCAGGTCCGCCGCATGGCCGAGGTGCGCGCGCGCCGCGACGCCAAGCTGGTGGCGGAGCGGCTCGAAGCGCTGCAGCGCGCCGCCGAGGCGGACAAGAATGTGATCGGCCCGATGCTCGACTGCGCCCGCGCCTATTGCACGTTGTACGAGATCCGCAACGCGCTGGAGCGCGTGTGGGGCGCGTACCGCGAGCCGGTGTTCTTCTAACCGATGGCGCTTCCCTTCGCCGTGGGCGACCAGCTCACCGCCTTCGAGCCCGGCAGCGAGCATGTGGTGTCGTGCTACTTGAAGCTCGAGCCCCGCGACAAGACCCGGGGGAAATACCTCATCAAGATGCGGAACCGCGTGCGCGAAACGACGGCCGCCCTGGCGCGCCGCCCGCTCGACCGGGCGCAGCGCGAGGCGATCGCCCAGGACCTGGCGCGCGTCCTCGACTTCTTCGAGGAGCCGGGACGGCTGCCGGCGGCGCGCGGCGTGGCGATCTTTGCCTGCGGCCCCCGCCGCCTGTTCGACGTCATCCCGCTGCCGCACGTCCATCGCTCGCGCCTCGCGGTGGAGCCGGCGCCGCTCGTGCGCGAGCTGGTGGCGCTCGAGCGCGAGTTCGGAACGATTCTCGTGGCTGCCTGCGATCGCACCGGCGCGCGTTTCTTCACCGTCAAGGCGTTCGACACGGTCGAGCTGCCGGGGCTCGCCGCGGCGGAAGCATCGCGCGGCGGGCGGTTCCACGGCGCCCTGACGGGTGGCCCGGGCGAGCACCACTACCACATGCGGATCCGCGAGGAGAAGCACCGCCACTATGCGCGCGTGGCGGAGCACATCCTGGAAATCCACTCACAGCAGCCGCTCGCGGGGCTCGTGGTCGCCGGTATCGGCGTGGACGCGGCGGCATTGGTACCGCACCTCCACACCTACCTGCACGATCTGCTGCTCGGCGTCGTGCGAATCAATCCCAAGGCCGCGACCAGCGCCGAAGTGCGCGAAGCCGCGCTGTCGCTGCGTGACGAACGCGAGCGCGCCTGGGAGCGCGCCCACGCCGACGCCGTCCGCGAGGGTGTCGGTACCGGCTGGGCCGTGAACGGTGTGGACCCGACGCTCAAGGCGCTCAGCCGCGGCCAGGTGCGCACACTCCTGGCCGACGGGCCCGACGACGACCCGCGCATCGACGAGGCGATCGAAGAGGCGCTGCGCCAGCGCGTGCAGATCGACGTGCTGTACGACGACAAGGCGCGCCGGCCGGTCGACGGTCTCGCGGCCCTGCTGCGGTTCCGCCGGTGAGCGCCGCTCCCAAGAAGCAGCGGCCGATTCGCGTGCTCGTCGCCAAGCCGGGTCTCGACGGCCACGACCGCGGCGCCAAGGTGGTGGCCGCGGCACTGCGCGATGCCGGCATGGAAGTCATCTACACCGGGCTGCACCAGACCCCCGAGATGATCGCCCAGGCCGCGATGCAGGAGGACGTGGACGTGGTGGGCCTGTCGATTCTCTCCGGCGCGCACATGACGCTCTTCCCGCGCGTCAAGAAGCTGCTCGACGAGAAGGGCCGCCACGACGTCCTGGTGACGGGCGGCGGCATCATCCCCCCTGAGGACATGGCGGCGCTCGAGCGCCAGGGCATCGGCAAGCTGTTCGGCCCCGGCACCCCGACCTCGGATCTGATCAAGTACATCCAAGAGTGGGCGGGTCAGCATGTCGCTGCTTAACCCGCTGTGAGCCGCCTCAAGACCCTCACCGCCGAGTACCGCGACCTCAAAGCGCGCCTCGAGCAGGGCGGTGGGCCCGACAAGATCAAGCGCCAGCACGACCAGAAAAAGCTCACCGCGCGTGAGCGGGTGACGCGCCTGCTGGATGCGGGCGGCCCGTGGCTCGAAGTGGGGCTGCTCGTCGCCTACGACCAGTACGACGGCCAGGCGCCCGGCGCGGGCGTCGTCACCGGCCTGGGCCGCGTGCACGGCCGGCCCGTGGTGGTGGTCGCGAACGACGCGACCGTCAAAGCCGGCAGCTGGTGGCCCGAGACGATCAAGAAGATTCTCCGCGCCCAGGAGATCGCGATGCGGCAGCGCATCCCGATCGTCTATCTGGTCGACTCGGCCGGTGTGAACCTGCCGTATCAGGGAGGCGTCTTCCCGGGGCAGTACGGTGCCGCCCGCATCTTCTATTACAACTCGATCATGCGGCGCTACCTGCACGTGCCGCAGATCGCGGCGGTGATGGGGCCGTGTATCGCGGGCGGCGCGTATCTCCCCGCGCTCTCCGACGTGATTTTCATGGTCGACGAGACGTCGTTCATGGGACTGGGCGGACCGAACCTCGTCAAAGGGGCGACGGGGCAGACAGTGGATGCGGAAACGCTCGGCGGTGCCGCGACCCATACGGCTATCAGCGCCGTCGCGCATTACCGGTGCCCCAGTGACGCCAAGTGCCTCGAGCAGATGCGCGAGTACATCGCGCGATTGCCGCGGGCGGCTGCCACCGTCTCGAACGGCACGGCGCCGAAGCGACCCGCCACCGATCTCTACACGCTGCTCCCGCCCGACCACCGCATGAGCTACGACGTGCGGGCGGTGCTCGATTGCCTGCTCGATCAGGGCCGGCTCGAGCAGTTCCAGCCCGACATCGGCCACGAGATGATCTGCGGGCACGGCGCCATCGGCGGGCGGACGGTGGCGATCATCGCCAACGCGCGCGGTGTGATCAAAGGCAAGCCGGGCCAGCCGCCGCGCATCGGCGGCATCGTGTATACCGAGAGTGCCGAGAAGGTCGCGTATTTCATCGAGAACGCCGACCGCGAGCGCATCCCGATTGTTTTCGTCCAGGACGTGTCGGGGTTCATGGTCGGCATCGAAGCCGAACACTCGGGGATCATTCGCGCCGGCGCCCGCTTCGTCGAAGCGATGGCTACCGCGACCGTCCCGAAGCTCGTGCTGACGGTCAATCACGCGTCCGGCGCCGGCTATTACGCGATGGCGGGCCAGGGATTCGATCCCGACTTCATTCTCTCCTGGCCGACCGGCCGCATGGGCGTCATGGAAGGGGAATCGGCGGTCCAGGCGGTGTTCGGCGGCGACGCCGCCAAGCCGGGCAACGCCGCAGCCATCGAAGCGATGCGGGCCGATTATGAGCAACAGCTCGATGCCCGATTTGCCGCCGCGCGAGGCTTCGTCGACGCCATCGTGTTGCCGGAGGAGACGCGCGCCATGCTGTCGTTCCTGCTCGAGGTGACGGGCGAGTTTTCCGGCCCCCACCTCGGCTCGTTCATTCTTCCACCGGCTCCCTGATGCGCGCACGGATTCTCCTTTTCCTTCTTGCGACGGCGTGCAGCCATGCGGCCGCCGTCCAGGTTCCGACGCCGTTGAGTGCACCGAACTCGCAGGCTCCGAGTGCAGGAGCTGTCGCGGCTCCGGCCGCTCCGGACGCGGTGCCCGCAGCGCCGGTCCAGGCAGCCCGGCCGAGCGGACCCGCGGTGCCGCCGCCGCTCGCGCTGCTCGCCGGTCTCATGCCGCTGCGCAGTACCGGCGTCGAACAATTCCGTGCCGCGCATCCGACGTACGACGGACGCGGTGTCCTCATCGCCATTCTCGATTCGGGGATCGACCCCGGAGTGCAGGGTCTCGTCATCACCTCCACCGGCGG
>DATLWA010000318.1:0-23827 GCA_035576905.1 Gemmatimonadales bacterium | reverse complement strand
CATTGTGGGCAATGGAGCGGATGGGATTCGAACCCACGACCCCCTGGTTGCAAACCAGGTGCTCTCCCAACTGAGCTACCGCCCCGAACGGACGTAAGATAATGGATTCACGCCCCTCTGCCCCCTGGCTGCGAACGCGCGCGGGCAGCAGGTTATGCGCTCCTGCAAGGAGTGTCCCCGGTGGCGTTTGCCTCGCACGCATCGAAACCGATCGTTGGCCTGGCGGCCGTGCTGCTGGGCGTGTGTCTCGGCTGCTCGATGGTGGGGAGCACCCGCTACGTCGGCACCGCAACGGACACCACTCTCTCACAACCGCCCGCCAGCGTGAGTCTGACTGTGCTGAGCGGAACGGACACGTCGTTCACCGGGTGGCTGCTCATGGGCCCGCCGGTTGCCGGGACTGGATCGGCCTTCGGTTGGTTCAAGGGTGACACCCTCAAACTGGTCACGGTCTCCGAGTCGGGGGATACGATCTTCTGGTACTCCGATCGCGCCGGCGCGACGCTGGCCGGTCGGTTTACCGTCACGGGCGGGCCCAACGCCGCGCGGCGCGGCAAGTGGACCGCGAAGCTGGTGCGCGGACCCGTTTTGACGCACTCGATGAGCCCGGGGATAGCGGAGACGAGCGTCGGTGTGCCGCTCGTCATCGTCGGTATTGTGGGCGCGCTCGCCTTGTTCGTGGCGGCCGCCTTCTGGGTGCGCGCGGCGCCCCGCCGCGTTCCCGGGACCACGCCGCCGGCGCCGGAGCCGGGCGTTGCTCTTGTCGGGGTGGGTGGGTGGATGGCGTGGTTCCTCCTGGGCCAGTCCCTGACCGTCCTCCTGTCGCTCGGGCGATTGTACTCCGACTGGCCCCCGTGGACACCGGAGTCGTGGGCATTTGGGAACGCCCTCCCGGGCTTCAACCTTCTCATCACGATTGAGACCGCGGCGAACGTCGCCCAGATCGTCGTGCCGGTGATCGGCATCATTCTCACCGCGAAGCACCATCCACTCGCTCCGCGGCTCTGGCTCGCGTACCTCGCCGCCATGTTTGCGTACGGCGTCACCGACGTCGTGTGGGCGTCGATCGGGCTGCAGCAGACCCATGCGTTGTTCGGGGACAGCGCGCCGACTCGGGCGATGACGGCGGCGCTCGCTCCCGCGGAGGCGATGAACCTCCGCTTGGCGTTCTGGGCGCTGATTTGGTCGCTGTACTGGATGCGCTCCAAGCGGGTGCGGGCCACCTTTGGCCACGCCGCGCTCGACCGCCCGGCGCCCGCCTGACGGTTAGTGGCGGGTCAGGTCCGCCAACCGCCCCTTCGCCACCGCCACCTGCGCCGCCGCGCTCCGCGGCGCGCGCCGCACGAACTCCCGGTAACAGACGATCGCGAGTGAATCCTGCCCGGTGTTGTCCATCAGGTAGCCGAGTGGATAATACGGCGCCACGAAGTCCGAGTCCGCGGCGACCGCCTGACGGAATTGCTCCGCGGCGTCGAGGAAGCGACGCGCGTCGAACAGCGCCAGACCGTATTCGTAGCGCGCGTTGGGATCGCTCGGGGCGAGCTGCACCGCCAGATCGTACTCCGCCAGCGACTCCGTCGAATCCCCGCGGTTGAGCGCCAGCCGGCCCAGCGCCATGTGCCCCCGGTAGAAGGCGAGATCGCCCAGCAACGCGGCGGCGTAGCGGGTACGCGCGGTCGCCGTGTCCCCGCGCATCTCCGCGATACGCCCGATGGTGAACTCCGTCATCGCGTTGGAATTGTACACGTGCACCAGGCGCTCGCTCTCCCGCCCGCGGGTCGAATCGAGCATCTCCTGCAGCTCGGCGACCGCGCTGTCGTATTGCAGCAGCGGAATGAACGCGCGCGCGCGATCCTCGTGGATGCCGAGCGCCTGCGGATAGCGCCGCTGCGCGAGCGCGAAGTACCGTGTCGCGTCGGCGTAGCGGCCGCGCGCGTACGCCAGCCACCCGCGGGCCCACGGATCCTGGGTCGCCGATTCGAGCGAGCCCAGCGAGACATCACCCCCCGTGGCCCGCTGCAGCCAATCCGTGATCAGGGCCGCCTCGAGCCGCAGCGGCAACAGCGGCTCGCGCAGGAACGCCTCGCGGCGCAGCGAATCGATGCGCTGGATCTCGGGCGAGCGCACGATGTTGGGAATGCCCTCGAGGTAATCGTCGAGGATGTGCGGGGGCAGTGCCAGCAGCGAGGCGGCCCAGCGCCCGTACCAGGCGTCGGCGTAGGACGGGTCGAGCCGCGTCGCCCAGTAAAACGCGGCGGCGGCACGATCGGGATCCTGCTGCAGCGTGCGCAGGCCGAGCGCGTAATAGGCGCCCGCGGCGTTGCTGTCGACGCCGGCGTCGAGCCGCGGCCGCCGCGGCGGGCCGCGTTGCGCGCCGAGCGGCGCCGCCAGCAGCAGCGCCAGCAGCGCGCGCGCCCCGGGCGTCATGTCCCCCGCGCCCCTCCGATCGTGCCGTCGAACAGCGCCAGGATCCGCCGGTATTCGTCGGTCCAGCTGTCCGCCCGCACGAACCCGTGCCGCTCGACAGGATAGACCGCCACGTCCCAATTGGTCTTGCCCAGCTCGATCAGGCGCTGGATCAACCGGGCCGTGTCCTCGAAGTGCACGTTGTCGTCCACCATGCCGTGGCAGATCAGCAGGTGGCCGCGCAGGCCCTGGGCGAAATAAATCGGCGACGACTGTTGATACGCCGTCGTATCGTCCTGCGGCTGGTTGAGAATGCGCGCGGTGTAGGGATGATTGTAGTGCGCCCAGTCGGTCACGGGCCGCAGCGCCGCGCCCGCGGCGAACACGCCGGGCCTGGTGAACATCGCCATCAGCGTGATGAACCCGCCGTAGCTGCCGCCGAAGATGCCGATGCGGGTCGAGTCGATCCCCATGGTCTTCACCAGCCAGCGCGCGCCGTCCACCTGGTCGTCGAGGTCGCGCCCGCCCATGTGGCGGTAGATCGCCGCCCGCCAGTCGCGCCCGTGGCCCGCGCTGCCGCGATAGTCGAGGTCGAGCACGGTGTAGCCCTTGGACGCGAGCAGGTGATCGAACATGTACTCGCGCGCGTAGTCGCTCCACCACTTGTGCACGTTCTGCAGGTAGCCCGCGCCGTGCACGAAGATCACCGCGGCGTGATTCGCCGGCACGCCGATCGGTCGGTACAGCCGCGCCGGCACCTGCGCGCCGTCCGAGGCCGTCACGGACACAATCTCGGGCTTGGTCCAGTTGTAGCTGCGCCACTCGGGCGTCGTGCTTTCGGTGACCTGACGCGGCGCGGCGCCCGCCGCGTTCGCCTGGAAGAACAATTCCGCCGGATGATTCGACGTCGACGCCAGCACCGCCAGCGTCTTGCCGTCGGGCGACACGGTCACGTCCTGCCGGCCAAGGGCGTTGGTCACGCGCACGCGCGCGCCGCCCGTCGCCGGCATAGTCCACCAGTGCACCTGGCCCCAATCGCCCTCGTTGGTCGCGAGCCAGAAGGTCTTCTTGTCGGGCGACAGCTCGGCGTCCTGCACTTCCCACTGCCCGCTGGTGAGTGCTTTCGGCGCGCCGCCCGCGGCGCTCACGGTGTAGAGCTGCGCGTAGCCCGATTCCTCGCTGCCGTAGTAGATCGTTTCGCCGTCGGCGAGCCAGCCGGTGTATGACCCCTGCCCCAGAAATCCCAGCTCGCCGAGCCACGCGTCGTCGTGGCGATGCAGCACCGCGCGCTGCGCCAGCGACGGCAGGTCCACCACCACCAGCCATTCGTCCTTGAAGTTCGTGGTCGAGACGCGGAACAGCGCGTGCCGGCCGTTGAACGAGATGGCGACCGGATCGCTGCTGCGGGGGCCGGCGCTGATGCCGGTGAGTGAGTCCACCCACGTGATCTTGCCGGTCGCCAGCTCGATCACGCCGGCGCGCGTTTTGCCCTGATCGTCGCCCACCTTGGTGCGCAGCTGGCGCGTCTCGACGAAGCCCGACTGCGTCACCCACACCGGCATCGTCGCCTGGGTGCCGCTGCCGCGATCGACCAGCGCGAACATCGCGAAGCGGCCGTCGGGCGAGACGTCCAGCTCGCCCACACTCTGGCCGTCGGCCAGGTAGAGCGGCTTGCGGCCGGTCGTGTCGGTGTCGGCCGCGAGCTTGTCCTGCGCCACCTGGCGGCGGATATAGTCGAACAGCTCGCGCTGCTGGTCGTGCAGGAACTTCTTCTCACCCACGGCGTCGGTGGGCGGCTTGGGCGCGGCGCCGGTTCTGATATCCGTCAGCTGCCGTGTGGCGCCGTCCGATAGGTCCAGCGCCCAGGCGTTGTTCTCGCGGGTAAAGAAGATCGTGCGGCCGTCGGCCGACCAGCTGGCGTTCGATTCGCGGGCGGTGGTCTGCATCAGCGCGCGCTTCGTGCCGGTGCGATCGACCAGCCACAGGTCACCCTTGAGATTGACGACCTCGCGTCGCAGGTCGGGCGACCACACGCCGTTCGCCATCGCGATCGTGTCCACCGCGTGGCGCGGCAGCCGCTCGGGCGCGCCGCCCGCGACGGCCACGCGATAGTCCTGATCCAGCGTGTCGACGCCGGGACTGCGCCACGTGAAGTAGACGTAGCGACCGTCCGCCGCGAACCGTACGTTCGACGGCGCCGTGCCGAAGAGCGCCGGGCCGCGCATGATGTTCTCGACGGTGAGCTGGAAACCCTGCGCCAGGGCGTTGGAGGGAGCGAGGAGCACGAGCATGGACACGAGACGACGCACGACTGGCCTCCGCATTGAGGTGGGCGCGCTAATCTGCGCCGCGCTCGCCGCCTGCACCAGCGCGCCCGCCGACCGGCCGTTGCGTCTGGGCACCACGTTCACGGTGCAGCAGTCCGGCGCGCTGGCGCTGCTCGACTCGCTCACCCCGCCAGATACACTCGCCACCGTAATCGCGGCGTCGGGCCAGGTCCTCCAGGCCGCCGCCCGCGGCGATGTGGCGCTCGCCATCACCCACGCGCCGTCGCTCGAAGAGCGCCTGTTGGTGGCGCCGGGACACGTGGTCGAGCGCTGTCCGTTCGTGGCGAGCCGCTTCGCGGTGGTGGGTCCCGCGTCCGATCCCGCCGCCGTCGCCCGCGCCGCCTCGGCGGCGGACGCGTTCGCGCGCATCGCGCGGGCCGGAGCCACGTTCATTTCGCGCGGCGATTCATCCGGGACGCATGTGAAGGAAATGGCGCAGTGGCGCGCCGCCGGCATCGCACCGCAGGGGCGGCCCTGGTACATCGAGACAGGCTCCGACCAGGCGACGACGCTGCACGTGGCCGATGAGCGCGCGGGCTACGCGCTCGCCGATCTGCCCACACTTGCCCGCACGCCCGGCCTCGAGCTGCGCGTGCTGTTCGATCGCGACACCACGCTCACCAATCCCTACACGTTGTATGTCGTGCGCGGACCCGACTCGGTTCGGGCCCGGGCGTTCGCCGCCTGGGCGATGACGTCCTGGCGCCACCGGCTGCTGGGGATGAAATTGTCCGACGGATCGGCAGCGTTCGTGTCACGATCGGGAGGCTGCACATGAGATGGCTCGTCGTCTTGTCGGTTCTGGCCTGCCACCACCACCGTCCCGCGCCGCAGTCGCCCGCCGGCGCACTGCTCGGTACGTGGCAGTATCGCAGCGGCATCGCCCGCGACACGACGCGCCCCGCGCTCAATGCCGGCTTGCGTTTCGCGTTGACGTTCGACTCGGCGGCAGGCCGCGCGGCCTACGGACAGGTCAGCAATTGGTTCGCGGGCGACGTGGGCGCGCTGCCGGGGACATTCGGGCGAGTCGTGGCGACGCTGGACTCGGCTGGGACGATCGCAATCGTGGTACCCTACGCGCGCGGCAATGCCGCGCCGCTGCAATTCCTTTTGACCCTCCAGGGCGATACGCTCGCGATCCGCAGCAGCTCGTCGGACTTCCAAACGACAGCGGGCGCGAAGTTCGTTCGCGCCCGCCCCTAACTACTTCGTCACAGTCAACGCATACCCCCCGAGCGTCCGCAGCGCGAAGTTCGACGACGCCGCGACCTGCTGGATCGTGGCGGAGTACTGGCTCACCTTGTTGATGTCGGGCACGTCGATCGTGAAGAGGATCGAACCGGTGGCGAGCGTGCCCGTCACCGCGAACTTGTTCGTGGTCGCCGCGGGCGTCCCGAACAACCGGAACCCGGTCTGCGCGGCGGCGCCCGTGGGAATCACCGGGCCCGTGACCGTGAGCAAGACGGCCCCGTCGAGCCCTGAGTTGGGCGTGGTCGCGAGCTTGACCTTCAGGATGCCGGCCACCGGGCCGGTGCTCCCGCCGCCGCATGCCGCGAGCGTGGCGATCAGCGCCGCGATGACGAGCTTCGTGGTGGCGCGGGTCATGGGCGGCCTCCTTTCCGTACCCGTGTACTGGTCGCGACCGCGGGCCGCGGCGCGGACAACGGCGCGCCCGTCGCGTTCACCCAGGCGAGGAAGTCGCCCACGTCGAGCGCCGCGGGGTTGTTGTTGTTCCCGAGGTAGTCGAGGTAGCGCAGCGCGTCGGCGTTGAGCGAGCTCGTGCCGGTGAGCAGCTGCGTCACGACGTCGGCCGTCAGGAGCGTCGGAGCGTTCACGTTGAAGCTGAATGCGACTTGCGCGATCTGCAGACCGGACGTGTCGCGCGCGGTGTAACTGAAGGCACCTGTTTGCTTGGGGTATCCCGAAAGGACACCGCCGAGCGACAGCGTGACGCCCGTGGGCAGCGCGCCGCTGACGACATGCCAGTGGTTGGTGCCGTTGCCGCCGGTCACGGCCAGCGCGTCGTTGTAGGCCGCGCCCATCACGCCGTCGGGCCGCGTGGCGGCGCTCGATATGACGAGGGTGGGCGAGAACGTCACCGTGACGTTGTACGGCCGGGCCATGGGCAAAACCAGCGCGAGATTCGAGCCGGTCGTATCGCCCGTCCAGCCGTCGAACGCGAAGCCGCCGCTCGGCGTGGCGGTGAGTGTGTCGGGGCTGCCCGACGGGACGAAGCCCGTGGCGTCCGCGGCGGGACTCTGCGCCACTGAGCCGTTCCCCACCGTCGCGATCTGCGTCTTGAAATCCTTGGCGAGCGTCGCGATGAGCGTCTCGCCGGCGAACGTGCCGCTGATCGCGTGCACGCGGGCACCGGCGTCGGACCAGGACTGGTAGCGGAACCGGTTGCGGCCGGCATTGGTGAATTGCGTGTCGGCGACGCCCACGGCGTGGCTCGACGCGTTGGCGAGCAAGCCGCGGAACACGTTGTAATTGACGCTGTCGAACTGCACGGTGGCGCTCGTGTCGCTGGCGCGCACCAGCGAGAAGCCGCCGAATTGCACGCGGAAGCTCATCGGCCCGTTGACCGAGATCTGCTTGATCGAGTCCACCTGGAATCCCGCGAACGTGCCGTCGGAGTTCTTGACGTTCGCCGGGTTCGTGGCGTAGGAGAACACGGTGTTGTTCGACGTGCCGGGATAGGGATCGCCCGCGTCGCCGCGTGCCCCGACGGACCAGAGTTGCGCGAGGCCGTCCGCCTCCTCCAAGCGCAGCCCATGAATCGGCCCGCTGTTTACTCTGTTGTCGCCGTTGATGCCGTGATTGACCACCTGTTGCGAGTCCACGTGCCAGATCAAGAGCCCGGGACCCTTCAACCGGATCAGCGCTGTATCCGACTCAGACGCCTGGCGATTCTCGAGCAGGTAGTATTCGCCGCGCGGATTCGATCCCGTCGGCCGGATGATCCAGGTCGTGTCCGATGTCGGCACCGGGCCGAAGGAGTACGTGCCGTTCGTCGTGATCGGCGCGACGGTCAGCCAGCCGAACTGTTGCAGCGACCACGCCTCCATCCGGCTCGGGCTGATGGCCGTTGTATACTCGCCCCCGCTCATCAAACCCCAATCCCCAATCCCGTCCGTGAGGTACTGCGTGTCGTAGAGGTCGGGGAGTCCGAGGCCGTGGCCGGTCTCGTGCGCCACCGTGCCGATCCCCATGATGGCCGACGACGTGCAGCCCGTCGCACCACCGAGGCCGCTCTGCAGCAGATAGTCCCTGACCCGGATGGTGCCGCCGTTGGCTGCCGGGTCGTTGGTGACGTAATCCTTATAGGTGGAAAAGGCGCCGGACGAATTGGTGTCGACCAGGACGAAGCGATGCGACCAGGGATGGCTGTTGCCGCCGCACGCGCCGTCCTGCTGCGCCTGCACGAACAGCGCCAGATCCACGTACCCGTCGTCGTCGCCCGAGTTGGGGATGCCGTCGGGCCCATCGTTGTCGTATTGGCCGAAATCGATCGTGCTGTCGGCGTGCAGCAACATCTCACGGAAGCCGGCCTGCATGCGCATGACCGCATGGTTGCTGTTGATGCCGTTGCAGAAGCCGCCGCACAGCGCCGATGAATCCGTGTAGAACTTCTCGATGGAGTCCGTCTTGATCCAGCTTGTGACCTGTCCCTGGACGGAGAAGACGCCGTTCGACAGCTGCTCATAGAAAGTACGATAGGTATACGGCCGGCTCAGCGGCGGACTCGTCGCGAACAACACCTGCTGATACAGCGACGGCGCCGACGCGGTGGTCGTGTCGGTGTCCTTGAACCGCATCAGCATCACCGGCACGAACAGCGTATCCACCAGCGCCGCTTGCGTCGCGCGTGCGGGGCCGCTGCGCGCCGCGTTCAGCGCGGCGAAGTTTCCCTGCGCCAGCAGCTGCGCCCGCATCGCTTGGATGCGGCGCGCCTTTTTCCGCCAAACGCCGGTGGGAGAGAAATCGAAGCCGGGGCGCTCCCGGCGGGTCGCCGGCCGACCTTGCGGGCTGGCGACAGCAGGAACGAACGCCGCCGCGGCGGCGAGCACGAACACGAAACGTTTCACGAGAGGTCCTCCCCGACGACGTGGGCCCTGGGATGCTCCGGGGGAATGTATGCTACGGGCGCCGGCTCTGTAATGATGTGCGCCCGCTCACACACACACCCCTAACGTACCGCTTTGCGCCGCGACAACGCCCACCCGATCCCCATGAACACCACCACGCCCCCCACGACTTTGGCGGCGTACCAGCCGGGATGCCGCTCATCCGACGGTGGCACGAAGCCCAGCACGATCGAGAACAACACGGCCGCGAAGCCCAGCCAACCGGTCAACGCCGTGCCCGCCGTCTTCACCCGCCGCAGCCGCAGGTACGCCGCGAAGATGTACAGATACGGAATGAAAAACAGGATCAGCGTGGTCTGCGTGAGCGCGAGATACGCGCTCTTCACCGTGCTCCCCGCGAGACTCGCCACCACGAGCACCGTCGCCAGCGCGCCCTGAAAGAGCAGCGCCACGTGCGGCGTCTGCCACTTGGGATGCACCCGCGCGAATGCCTCGGGCAGCGCCTTGTCCACTCCGGCCGCAAACGGCAGGCGCGCCGATCCCGTGAGCCAGGCGCCCACGCCGCCGATGTTGCTCACCACCAGCATGATCGCGATCACCGCGGCGAGCGGTCCCAACAGCGGCGCGCCGCTGCGCTGCGCCAACGCCGCGACCGCCTGCGGCAAGCCGTTGGTGATGCTCACCGTGTCCTGCGGCAGCGCCACCAGCATCGCCATCGTGCCGAGCACGTACACCGCCACCACGGCGACGCCCGTGAGCAGCACGCCGCGGCGCAACGTGG
Source organism: Gemmatimonadales bacterium (assembly GCA_035576905.1). GTDB lineage: Bacteria > Gemmatimonadota > Gemmatimonadetes > Gemmatimonadales > GWC2-71-9 > DATLWA01. The sequence continues at coordinate 14,225 of DATLWA010000318.1, read as the reverse complement.
CGGCCGGGTCCGTGATCTCCCCGCCCAACGTCGGCGCCAGCTCGAGCCCCGCGAACGCGAACGTCAACGTCGCGAAGAGATTGATCGACGGCAGGTCGAGCTTGTGCGGCACCAAGTCATGCGCGCGCCACGGCGTGGCGCTGCCGTGAGTCGCGAACGACCACGCCGCGAGCAGCACGAACACCGCCGCCGGAATCCACGTGCCGTAGCCGCCGACGTTCTGCAGCCACTTGCCCACGCGCAGGCCGATCACGTTGAGCCAGATCGCGAGCCACAGGCCGATCAGCGACAGCACGAGAATGAATCGCGTGTCGTCTCCCAGCCCTGCGAAGCGCGCCCCGCCCGCGTATGCCGCGATCGCCGCGGTCGTGAGCAAGAGCGACGGGAAGTAGAACAGATTGTTTACCCAATAGCCCCAGCCCGCCACGAAGCCATGCCGTGGCCCGAACGCGTGCGTCACCCAGCGGTACATGCCGCCCGAGCCGGGATCGATGTCCGCCAGCTCCCGCACCGCGATCGCCGACGGAATGAAAAACACCACCATCGCCAGCACCCACATCAACAGGCTCGCGAGCCCGAACTGGCTCGCCGCCGTCGTCAGCCAGCGCAGTCCCACGATCGCCGTGAGATTGAACAGCACGACGTCGCGCAGGTTCATCACGCGCGGCAGCTGGGGCTGAGACGTGGGCTGAGCGGCCAAGGGGCTGAGAGCCTGAGAGGTTAGGGGTGAACGGTCGCGGCGAGCCAGCCGATGCCGGTCCCCAGCGCCGCACCGCCCAGCACGTCTGTGGGGAAGTGCTTCCCCGCTTCGACCCTGAGCACGCCCGTGGCGAGCGCCGCGCCATATAGTAGAAGGGCCGTGCGGGTGCGGTGCGGCAGGTGCTCGCGGCCTGAGATCACCAGGTACGCCGTTGCCGCGGAAAATGCCACCGTCGTATGGCTCGAGGGGAACGACCGCCGGTTGTCGCGGTCACTCGCGGCCGCCACCGCGCCGCTGGTGTACATCACCGGCCGCTCGCGACCGATCGCCACCTTGAGCCACTGCACCGCGACGGCGCTCCATCCCACGGCATTGGCGTAGGCCACGGCATCGCCGCGCGCGTCGCTCGGCCGCCGGTGCCACACCAGCGCCAGCCCGCCGGACCCCAGCACGCCCAGCGCGCCGAGATCGCTCGCCGTGCCCGCGGCGCGCGATTGCGCGCCGAGGGCGTGCCGGTCGAGGCCCCACAACGTCGCCGGATCGCACGGGGCGCAGTCGGGGGCGCCGCCCGGCAGCTTGAGGGCTTCCGGCAGAATCGTGAGGATCGACGCGGCGCCGAGCGAAACTCCGTCCGCCCATGTCGCGTGGTACGCGCGCTGGGCGGCGGCGGGCTTGACCGCGCCGGCAATCGCCAGCGTGAACATGAAAAAGGTGCGCACGGTCGTCCAAGTTACGCCGCCAGCGCGTGATGTGCTAACTGTAACTCCCGCGACGGCTTGCGATTTGCCGGACCCTCGGCTAAGCTCTAGCACGCTTTGACAGCACTTCGAGTGCCCGCATCCTTTGAGAGGGACACCCTTGAGTACTGAAATCCTGCAGCACATCGCGCTGTTCGATAAGTGCAGAAACTTCACCCGGGCGCGCGAGGTCCAGGCCGCGGGGCTGTACCCCTACTTCAAGCCGATCACCCACTCCGAAGACACCGTCGTCGTCATCGAGGGCAAGCCGCGGATCATGATGGGCTCCAACAATTACCTGGGGCTCACGCATCATCCCGAGGTGCTCGCCGCCGCCAAGGCCGCGCTCGAGCGCTACGGCTCGGGCTGCACCGGCAGCCGCTTCCTCAACGGCACGCTCGACCTGCACGAGCAGCTCGAGGCGGAGCTGGCGGAGTTCTTCGGGAAAGAGGCCTGCCTCGTCTTCTCGACGGGCTACCAGGCGAACCTCGGCCTGATTTCGGGGCTCGTGGGCCGGGGCGACGTGGTGTTCCTCGACAAGCTCGACCACGCGTCCATCGTGGACGGCGCCAAGATGTCGCAGGGCGAGACCATCCGCTTCAATCACGGCGACCTCGCGGGCCTCGAGCGCAAACTGCAAAAGGTCGAAGACGGCACCGGCGTGATGGTGATCGTGGACGGCATCTACTCGATGGAAGGCGACATCGCGGACGTGCCGGGGCTCCTCAAGATCACCCAGAAGTACGGCGCCGCGCTGGCGGTCGACGACGCCCACTCGGTGGGCGTGCTCGGACCCAAGGGCGACGGCACGGCCGCGCACTACGACCTCACGGACGAAGTCGATCTCATCGTCGGCACGTTCTCCAAGTCGCTCGCCTCGATCGGCGGCTTCGCCGCGGGCACCGACACGGTGATTCACTACCTGCGCCACCACGCGCGGCCGATGATCTTCACCGCCGCCCTGCCACCCGCCAACACGGCGGGGGTGCTCGCCGCGCTGCACGTGCTGCAGCGCGAGCCGGAGCGCCGCGCGCAGCTGTGGGAAAACACGCGCCGGCTGCAGGACGGCCTGCGCGGACTCGGCTTCGACATCGGCCCCACCGAGACGCCCATCGTCCCGGTGTTGATCGGGCCGCTCGACAAGACGTTCCTGTTCTGGCGCAAGCTGTTCGACGCCGGGGTGTTCACCAACCCCGTCGTGCCGCCCGCGGTGCCGCCGTCGCAGTGCCGGCTGCGCACCAGCCTGATGGCGACCCACACGGCGGAGCAGATCGACCGCGCGCTGGGCGTCTTCGGACAGCTCGGAAAAGAGCTGGGGGTCATCTGAGCGCTGTGCAGGTCGCGCCCGTCACCGGCGGGCGCGACCTCGAGCGTTTCATCGACTTTCCCTACCGCCATTACCGGGGCGATCCGCTCTGGGTTCCGCAGCTGCGGATGGACGTCCGCACGCTGCTCTCCACCAAAAAGAATCCCTTCTGGCACCACGCCCGGGCGCAGTATTTCCTGGCGCTGCAGGACGGCAAGATCGTCGGCCGCATCGGCGCCATCAAGAACGACGCCCACAACACGCAGCACAAAGATCGCGTGGGCTTCTACGGCTTTTTCGAGTCGGTGAACGACCAGGCCGTGGCCGACGCGCTATTCAAGGCCGCGGCGGACTGGGTGAAGGCGCAGGGTTGCGACGTGCTGCGCGGGCCGATGAGTCCGTCGATCAACGACGAGAGCGGCCTGCTGGTGGACGGCTTCGACACCCCGCCCTGCCTGATGATGCCGCACAACCCGCCGTACTACGCGACGCTCACTGAGCGCGCCGGGTTCAAGAAGGCGAAGGACCTGATCGCCTACCAGTCGACCCACGACAACTTGCCGGAGCGCTTGATCCGCGGCGCCAAGCTCGTGGCCGAGCGCAAGGGCATCACCCTGCGCAGTCTCGACATGAAGCGCTTCAAAGAAGAAGTCGATACGATCAAGCGCCTCTACAACGCGGCCTGGGAAGAGAACTGGGGCGCGGTGGCGATGACGGACGAGGAGATCGATCACCTCGCCAAGCAGCTCAAGCCCGTCGTCGTGCCCGAGCTGATCGCGTTCGCCGAGATGAAGGGCGAGATCATCGGCTTCGCGGTGGCGCTGCCCGACTTGAACGTCGCCTTGAAGCACAATCCGTCGGGCCGGCTGTTCCCGGGCCTCCTCAAGATCCTGTGGCACGCGCGCAAAATTTCGCGGCTGCGCATCCTGCTGCTGGGGGCCCTCAAACAGTACCGCGGCACCGGCGTGGACGCGCTGCTCTACGCCTGGATCTGGCAGAAGGGCAACGCCAAGGGCTTCCACTGGGGCGAAGGCGGCTGGTTGCTCGAGGACAACTTCCCCATCATCAACGGCCTGCTCAACCTCGGCTTCCGTCCCTACAAGACGTATCGCGTCTACGACCGGCCGGTGTGAAGGCGTTCGTCACCGGCGGCACGGGCTTCGTAGGCGCACACCTCGTTCAACAACTGCTGGCGGACGGCGTCGCGGTGACGTGCCTGGTGCGCTCGCCCGCCAAGGCGGCGGCACTTGGGTGGCGCGACGTGGAGATCATCCGCGGCGACATGAGCGACCGGCGCGCGCTCGCCCAGGGCTGCGCCGGCGCCGACGTGATCTTCCACGTCGCCGGCTTGATCGTCGCGCGCGATCTCGATCACTTCATGAGCGCCAACCGCGACGCGACCGGCACCCTGCTCGACGTCGCCGCCGCACAGCCGCCGCGCCGCTTCGTGTATGTGTCGTCGCAGGCAGCGGGCGGCCCGAACCAACCCGGCCGGCCGCGCGAAGAGTCCGAGCCGCCGCACCCCGTCTCCGACTATGGCCGCTCGAAACTGGCGGGCGAGCTGCTGGTGCGCGCCTCCGGACTGCCGTGGACCATCGTGCGGCCGCCCGTGGTCTACGGCGAATGGGACCACGAGGTGCTCAAGGTGTTCAAGATGGCCCGCCTCGGATTGGCCCCGGTGTTCGGTGACGGATCGCAGCAAATCTCGGTCATCTACGCCGGGGATCTGGCCCGCGCGCTCGCCACCGCCGCCACCACGCCCGCAGCGGCCGGCCACGTCTACTTCGCGGCCCATCCCCAAGCGACCACGACCCGCGACCTCGTGCTCGCTGTGGGCCGGGCGCTACAGAAGAAGCCCGTCGTCATCCCCATCCCCACGGCGCTGGCGCGAGGGGTACTGGCTGCGATAGGTTCGCTGGCCAGAATGGCCGGGCGGGCGACGTTGTTGTCCGCCGACAAAGCCAACGAGTTCCTCGCTCCCGGCTGGGTGTGCTCGTCCGCGGCGCTGACGCGGGACACGGGATGGCGGGCGGAAGTGGATCTGGACAGTGGCCTCAAGCGGACCGCGGATTGGTACCGCACTCACGGGTGGCTGTAGGACGTCTGACCACTGACAACTTGGCGTCTGGGAACTCAACTGACGACTTCGTTCTTGATGACTGACAACTGGAAGTACAGACTGCAGGCCGTCGACATCGCAACCCTGGTCTACGCCACCGCCGCGACCATCGCCGTCGTCATGTACGCCGGCGACGACCTGCTGGGCTGGGAGTGGCTGCTCGCGGCCAACAGTCTGCTCGCCGCCTGCGCGCTGCTCGCGCCGCTGGCGCGGCGCTCCGGCAGGGTCGGCGGCTTCTTCGCCGACTGGTACGCCGTGCTGCTGCTGCCGGCGCTGTACGGCGAGGTCGGCGTCCTGAACGTCGACATCGGCTACCATCACGATCGCGCCATTCAGCAGCTCGAGCTCGCCGTGTTCGGCTCGCAGGTCTCCTACCGCTGGATCCGCGAAGTGCCGAGCGTGTGGCTGTCGTGGGTGCTGCACAGCTGTTACCTGGCGTACTTCTTCATTCTCTACGCCGCGCCCGCCGGGCTCTGGATGCTGGGCAAGAAGGACGCGGCACGGCACACGATCTTCGCGATCGCGGTGACCTTCTTCATCTGTTACGTGGTGTTCCTGTTCTACCCGGTGGCGGGCCCGCGCTATCTCTTCGACCTGCCGCACAACGCGGCCACCGACGTGTGGCCGGCGCGCGCGGCGCAGTGGATTCTCGACATGGGCGATTCGTGGGGCGCGGCGTTCCCGTCGTCCCACGTCGCGGGGTCCGTGGTCGCGACCGGGATGGCGCTGTTCTACTCGCGGCGGTTGGGGTTGGTGCTGGCGCCGTTCACCGCCGGCCTGATTCTCGCCGTGGTGTACGGGCAATTCCATTACGCGGTGGATGCGCTGAGCGGGCTGCTGCTGGCGGCGGCGGTGCTGGCGGTGATGCAGCGCCGGCTCATCCTCGAGCCCGCGCCCGTCCCCGCATCCTCAGTGGTGGGTGTGCTCGGTACCAGCGCTTAAGCGGAGGTAGTGCCGCAGGTCCTGCCGGTACAGCTCGCCCGTCGTGTCGGCGCGCGGCCACACGAAACCGCGGTCGGGCCGGAACAGCCCGCCCACCACCCCCATCGCGCCTTCGGGAATCGCCACGCCGGTCGGGTTCTCGTACTCCGCCGTGACGCGATAGCGGTGCGACGGATCGATGTGCGCTCCCAGCCGCGTCAGCGAGAACAGCTTCCCCACCGGCAGGCTTTGCACGTGGCCCGCGGCGTCGGTGTCCGGCGTGACGCTCCAGATCACGTTCCCCGTGGTCGCGTCCATGAACGTGAGCCGGATGCCGTACTCGTGCAGATGCCCGCCGATCGCGACGATGGTGCCCGGCACCGCGGGGCTGCCTTCGTAGGAATGCTGCGAGTGTCCCGGCGGCAGCGTCCACGATTTGTCGCCCACGGGAAACGCGCAATCGAGCTGCCACGGGTAGGTGCGGAACAGCGGCCACGGCCGGCCGCCCGGCACGTAATACAGCACGAGCCGCGGATGCGCGCCGCGGTAGCTCTGCTTGGTGGGATTCATCATCATCGAGTTGATCACGAGCCGCTCACCCTTGGCGAGCGGCGTGCCGAACAGCAGCCAGGGCGCGCGCTGCTCCCCCGTCTCCTGCCCCGCCGCGAGCAGCCGCCGTTGAATCGGCAGGAACAGCTCGCGCGATTCCGGCGTCGACACGTTGAGATGATGCAACACGACGCCGGGGATGGACCGGCCCGCGCCGTCCACCATGTCCACCCGGAAGCCGTACAGCCACACATCCTCGGGGATCGTCGCGACCGCCACCGGCGGCAGGCCCATCGCCATCATGGCGTGCTCGTCGTGGCTCATCCCGGCGGGCAGATCCTGTCCCGGGAGATCGATCACCAGCTCGCGCCGGCTGCGGAGATCCTGCACCGACGCCGTGACCATGCCTTCGGCCAGCGTCATCGGCATGCTCATCGTCATCGTGTGCGCATGGTCCTGGGCGCCCTGGACCCAGCCGGCGACGGCGACTACGAGGAACGGCGGGACGCGACGCATGGCGCTAATCTAAGCGCGCTGGAGCGCGCGAACCACGGTCAGTTGTAGCAGGACGGCCCAGAGGATTCCCGCCAGGACGTCGATGGCATAGTGGTTTTGCGTGTATACGGTGGCCACGACCACGCCCGCCGCCTCGAGCGCCAACAGAATGGCGACGGGCCGGGAGAACCAGCGCCAGCCCGCCCAGGCCGCCGTGAGCGACCCAGCCACGTGCGAGCTGGGGAAGGCGGTCCCCATCGAGTCGCCGAAGTCTCCCGCCTCGTGCACCAGATGGTAGAAGAAGCCGGTGTTGGGCGCGCCCTGGTAGTGCACCATCGTGTGCCCGGGACCGTCCACGGGGAATATGAGATAGAAGGTGTAACAGCCGAGGTAGGTCACCATCAGCCGCAGCACCACGTCGCGCATCGGCTCGCGCCGCCCGGTGAGGAGCAACGCCAGCGGCGGCCCGATGATGATGATGTAGTACGCGTAATAACTCAGGTGCATCAGCTCGGAAAACCACAGCCACGGCATGGCGGGCATCCACACCACGTTCAGATGGACGCGGAACACCGCGAGGTCCAGGGCCGTGACCCAGGCGTCGTGCGTGGGCCCGTGGAACGGCCGCAGGAATCCCAGCTCGGTCCAGAACGCGAGCATCAGCAGCAGCGGGTAGACGTCATGCAGCGTGCGGGTGAATGCGCCGAAGCGGCCCGCGCCGCGGTCGAGCAGCCAGGGGAGCGACAGCGCGGCGGCGTGCGCCAGCGCGATGGGCGCGGCGAAGTCGGCGCGTCCGATCACACTGCCCCACACGATGGCGAGCAGGACGTTGTAGGCGGCGATGAGCCGGTCGACCGGCCGTACGGCGGAGCTCACGGCGCGGGGGCCGTGCGACGCACCCGGTCCACCGCCGCGACGACGGCGGCGGGCCGCTCCTCATAGGCGAAGTGTCCCACGCCCGGCAGCGAATCGATCGCGAAGACGCGCAGGCCCTGCTGCAGCTCGCTGACCTCGGCGGCCGGCGGGGCGCCGGGGTGCGGCACGCCACCGAGCAGCAGCACGACGGGACAGCGGATCTCGGCGAGGTGGGGTTGCAGCGGGCCGGGCTCGCGCGCGCCCGCCATGCCGATGAACGCCCGCAGCGTGGCGTCGATGTCGCGTCCCGCGCCCGCGGTGTAGCCGTCGATGACCGAGTCCGTCACCCACGCGGGATCGCCCGACGACGTGCGCAGGTAATTCGCGATTTTCTTGCGGACCAGCCGCTTGCCGCCGAACAACTTGATCCACGGCGCGAACCGCATCGCGCGCCGGAACCCGGGCGTCGCGGCCGCTTCGGCGGGCCCGCCGTCGAGCGAGACGATGCCCGCCACCAGGTCGGGGCGCTGGTAGGCCACGCGATAGGCGATGGACCCGCTGATGGCGTGCGCCACGACGATCGCGCCGCGCACGCCCATCGTATCGAGCGCCCGCGCCACGCGTGCGGCTTGTGCGGTGAGGGAGTAATCGGTGCCGCGCGGCCGCGGTGCGTCGCCGAAGCCCGGCGCCTCCAGCACGAACACGCGATACCCCGCGGTCTCGAGCTGCGGCGCGAGCTGCCGGAAGGCGAAGGCCGAGCCGAACAGGCCGGGCAGCAGCACCACCGGCGGGCCGGATTGGCCGCTGACGGTGACGCGCACCGAGTCCGCGGTGGTGAGCGTGAGCGCCAGCGGCAGCGCGCGCGGCGTGACGACCGCGAGCTGCCACAACAGGCACACAATCATCGTTGATAGTTACCGCTGAGCAGCGCGATCGCGCATCAGGCAGGTCCTCAGGAAGCGTCTGGTCGAGGCCATCGGGGGCCCAAACATAGCGGCCCCGGACGGAGACCGCCCGGGGCCGCTGTTACTGCTGTGAAAGCCGCTGCTTACTTCACGGTGATCGTCAGCTTCATGCCGAGCGCCGCGTGGGGCACGCAGAAGCCCTTGTACGTGCCGGTCGCCGCACCCGCGAACGAGACGTCGTAGTTCTCATTCGGCGTGGTGAGGAACGGGCCCGTCAGGTTGTCCATGCGGTTCGCCATCCCCGCGTTCAACGCGGTCGCAGCGCCGGCGGGAATCGAGTCGGCGTAGAACCCGATGTTGTGCGGGCCGCCCGAGACGTTGATGAAGCGCACGGTGCTGCCCGGCGCGATCGTCAGCGCGTTGGGCTCGAACTTCGCCTGGGTGGTGCCGTTACCGATCATCTTGACCTCGACCACCGGGCCCGTCGGGGCCGCCGGGGTCGTCGTCGTGGCGGCCGCCGGCTGCTGCGCCGAGGTGTCCGCCGCCTTCTTGCCGCACGCCGCGATGACGGTCACCGCCGCGAGCGCGCCAATCCACGTCAGCCGCATTGTCTCACTCCTCGTGTCCAGATTTCCGGGCCAGGATGCTTGTGAACTCGTTCACAATATAGACCCCGGGCGGACAAACGGGAGGCCTGCCAGGGGCGGAAATTGAGCTTTTTGTGGGTAATTGGGGTCCGGGCTCTTGCATTTTTGGACAAATTCACGAGCTTGGGGGCGCTTTAAGGTAACCCCTTAACTCTTTGGAGGGAGCTGTGCGAAAGCTGTTGGCAATTGCGGCTTTGGCCGCTTTTACGACGTCCACCGCAGCGGCCCAGAGCCGCTGGACGCCCGAGATCGGTATTCAGGGCGGCTATAACCACATGAAGCCGGCCGGCACCGGCGCGAATGACGCCATCAACCTCATCACCATTCCTGGCGCGTCGTTCATCACCGCAGTGTACGGGTCGGGCGCTTTCTTCGCGATCATCCCGGCGGGCCAGAAGCTGGCGATCGAGCCGCAATTCAGCTTCAGCCAGGTCGAGACCGGCGGCAGCCACGCAACCATCGCCAAGCTCGGCCTGCGCGCGGATTATGCGCTCAACGCCAACGTTTACGGCGCGGTCGGCGGGGCGCTGAACTACATCGAGCAGGGCTCGACACCGAGCCACACCCAGCTGGGCGCACAGGTGGCGGTCGGGTACCGCAAGCCGCTGACGTCGTCCCTGAACGCGCGGCTGGAAGCCAGCGTCACGACCATGAAAAAGAGCGACCTCCTCGGTCCGCTCGACGCCTATCAACTGCTGCTCGGCGTGTCGTCGAGCTTGCGTGCACGTCCCGCAGCCCGCGCCCGTGCGGCGAAGAGCTCGTGGGATCCGATGATCGGCGTGTCGGGCGGATACTTCGCGATGCATCAGGTGGGCGGCGCCAACGTCACCGGAGTCGCATTCCCGGCGTTCGGCGGCGACGGCGCCATGTTCGGTCTCACCGGCGCAGCCATGCCGAGCCTGTTCGCCATCATTCCGATGGGCCAGAAGCTGGCGCTCGAGCCGGGCGTCGATTTCACCAACGTGAGCCAGAGCGGCAGCCCGAGCTCGAGCGCGATTTCAGTGAGCGGCCGTCTCGACTATGCCGTGAAAGGCAACTGGTATGCCGCCGCGGGCGGCGTGCTGAACCACGTGAGCGGCGGCGGCACGTCGGCGAGTCTGACGGGCCTGCTGGTTGCGTGGGGCTATCGCTTCCACCTGGCCGGTCCGTTCGGCGGCCGCTTCGAGGTCAACTACCTGCAGAGCGGCAAGAACACCGACTTGGGCATCGGGCCGACCAATACGCTGGGGTTGGCGTTCGGCGCGATGATGCCGTTGAAGTAGCCTGGATACGACACAGTGACGACCCAACAACCCCCGGGACAACCGGGGGTTGTTGCATTTTGGGGCTTGCATTTTTGAACGAATTTATGAGCTTGGTAGCACTTTGGGACTAATCCCAACTCAATCCTTGGAGGGAGATGTGCGTAAGCTGTTCGCAATCGCGGCCTTAGCCGCGCTCGGCATGTCCACGGCGGCCGCACAGAGCTCGTGGACCAGGGAGCTGGGCATCGAAGGCGGGTATGCTAAGCTGAAGCCGGCCGGCACCGGCGCCAATGACGCCATCAACCTGTTCGACATCCCGGGCGGCAGCTTCGCACTCTACTCGTCACTCGGTGGCGGCTCAGTGTTCGCCATCCTGCCGTGGCACAACAAGCTGGCGGTCGAAACCCAGCTAAGCGGCACGCAATTGAACCTCGGCGGCACCACCGTCACGACCGCCCGCCTCGGGCTGCGCGGCGACTACGCCCTGAGCCCGCAGTTCTACGCGGCCGTTGGCGGCGTGTTGCACTACATCAGCGGCCTGGGGACCAACGAGACCATGCAGCTCGGTGTGACGGCGGCGGTCGGATACCGGCGGCGCCTGACGAACACGATCAATGGCCGCCTCGAAGGCAGCTTTACGGCGACCAACAAGAAGCTGCTGGGCGCCTTCGACGTCTACGCCCTCCGGCTCGGCATCTCCTCATCGCTCGGCGGTGGCAAGATGGCGGCCGCCTCGCGTCGCGCGAACAACCGCGCGTGGGACCCCGCTATCGGCTTCACGGCGGGCTACCAGAACATGCACCTGATCGGCTCGGGCACCGATGTCGGCGGCCTGTCCTTCCCGGGCCTGGGTGGCTCGCTGGGGGATCTCGGCCTGCCGTTTGCCCCCACACCCACCATGTTCGTCATCATTCCCATGGGCCAGAAGCTCGCGCTCGAGCCGGGCGTGGACTTCCACAGCTATTCGCCCGCGGGCGGGCCGAGCATCAAGGTGATCAACCTGGCGGGCCGGCTCGACTACGCGGTCGGCAGCAACTGGTACGGCGCGGCGGGCGGCCATCTGGTCGACTTCAGCCCGAGCGGTGGCGGCGGCGGCACGACGAACGGCGTCGACGTCGCCTGGGGCTACCGTTTCCATCTGGGCGGCGCGTTCGGCGGCCGCCTCGAAGCGAACTACTCGCTCACCGCTAAGAGCAGCAAGCTCGGCACGCCGGCGGTCAACACGTTGGGCGTGATGTTCGGCGCGATGATGCCGCTGAAGTAGTCGTCGGCAGTCAGCCATAAGTGAGCACGGCCCCTGGGAAACCAGGGGCCGTTCCATTGTGGGACTAGGTATCGGTGGCCGATTGGGCGAGCTTAAGGGAATCCCCTAGTGGTCGCCCCTAGGGTCTACCCCGAGCTCGATCCTTCGGAGGATCTATTGCGGCAGCTTCTCACCATCGCAGCTTTGGCTGTGCTGGGCGGTTCAACCGCAGCGGCGCAAAACAGTTGGACAGCGGAGCTGGGACTGCAGGGCGGCCTCGCCCGGGTCAAGCCGGCCGGCTCCGGCGCCAATGATGCCATGACGTTGCTGGACCTTCCCGGCGGCAGCTTCGTCTACTCGACGTTGGGCTCGGCGGCTCTCTACGCGATCATCCCCTGGCACAATAAGCTGGCGGTCGAAACCCAGCTCAGCGGATCCCAGGCGCATGCAGGCAACGGCGCGTCGTTCGCGGTCGCCCGTCTGGGCCTGCGCGCGGACTACGCCTTGACCCCGCATTTCTACGCCGCCGCCGGCGGCGGGATCAACTACCTCCAGGGGTTCGGTACCGACCATATGCAGCTGGGCGTGCAGCTCGCGGTGGGATACCGCCGCCGCCTCACGAGCTCCATCAACGCCCGTCTCGAGGCCAATTTCACCGCCACGGAAAAGAAGGCGCTCGGCGCGCTCGACATCTACGCGGTGCAGCTCGGCGTGTCATCCGCCCTCCGCGCCTCGCACGCCGCAGAGACGCCGCGCGCAAGGAATGGGTCGTGGCAACCCGTATTCGGCATTGCGGGCGGTTACGCCTCGATGCACGTCGTGGGCGCAACGGGCACTATGGGCGGCATGTTCCTCCCCGGCGCGGGCGGTGACTTGTTCCTCATGGCCCCGGTCGCCACAGCGCCCACGATGTTCGCGATCTTACCACTCGCCGGAGGGTTCGCCCTCGAGCCGGCGCTCGATTACCGCAGCGCGCCGCTGGGCAGCACGCGCTTCAAGGTGCTGAACGTGGCGGCGCGGCTCGATTATGCCGTGACCGGCAACTGGTACACCGCAGCCGGAGGCCACGTGCTCGACTTCAACGCGGGCCCTGACTATTCCGGAACTGTCCCCGGGGTGGATATCGCGTGGGGCTACCGGTTCCATCTGGCCGGCGCGTTCGACGGCCGCCTCGAGACGACCTACTCCCTCAACGCCAAAAGCGCCAAGCTGGCGATACCGCCCATCAATACGCTGAGTCTGACGTTCGGCGCGATGATGCCGCTGAAATAAGCTGCCTTCACTCAGCATCAACGGCCCCTGGGAAACCGGGGGCCGTTGCATTTTCACTCCCGCCCGGCGACACTACCAACCGCATGACCGACGCGCCGCTGCCCCAAATCGCCCCCGAAGAGCTCGCCCGCCGCCTCGATCAAGGCGAGCGGCTGCAGGTGCTCGACGTCCGCGCCGCCGACCGCGTGGCCGCGGGCCGGATCGCGTTCGGGCAGGCGCTCGACTTCCGGGCGCTGCCGGGCTCCGAGCTGTACCGCCTGCCGTCGCTCGAGTCGCTGCACCTCGATGCGGCCGGGCCGGTCGCCGTCGTCTGCAATCACGGCAACTCGAGCAAGAAAGCCACCGCGTTCCTGCGCGAGCGCGGCGTCGCGGCGTTTTCGGTGATCGGCGGCATGGCCGCGTGGGAAACGGTCTACCTGCCGCGCGCGCTCACACCCACGCCGTCGTTCGAGCATGTGGTGCAGCTCGATCGCGTCGGCAAGGGCGCGCTGTCCTACGTCCTGTTGAGCGAAGGCGAAGCGCTCATCGTGGACCCATCACGCCATCTCGACCGTTACGCGGCCCTGTTGGAGCACTTCGGCGCCCGCGCGGTGGGCGTGGTGGACACGCACGTGCATGCCGACTATCTGAGCGGCGCCCGCGCCGCGGCGAGCCGATGGGGCATTCCCTACTATCTCCACCCGGACGACGCCCGCTCGCCGTACGACGGCGCGGCCGGCCGTTTCGACTACGAGCCCGTCACGCAGGGCGACGGCATCGCGGTGGGCCGAGCCACCCTGCAGGTCGAGCACACACCCGGGCACACGTTGGGGAGCATCTCGCTCGTCTCGGAGGACGGCCTGGCGCTGACCGGCGACTTCCTGTTCGTGCAGTCGATCGGACGTCCCGATCTGGGTGGCCGCAGCGCGGAATGGGCCAAGGTGTTGTGGCAGAGTCTCGAGCGGGTGCGCAAACGCTGGCCGGGTGATCGCGTGATCCTGCCGGCGCATTACGGCAGCGACTTGGAGCGTCGCGCCGACCGGACCGTGGCGGCGCGGTTCGACGTGCTCGCGGCCACGAACGAGGCGGTCGCTATTCAGGACGAGCGGACGTTCCTCCAGTGGATCGCGGACCACACGCCCGTATTCCCCGAGAGCTACCGCACGATCAAGACCGCAAATCTGGGACTGGTCGAGGTCACCGACGCCGACGCCGAGATCCTCGAGTTCGGCCCCAACCAGTGCGCGATCGGC
>DATLWA010000317.1:0-13555 GCA_035576905.1 Gemmatimonadales bacterium | reverse complement strand
CGCCCAGCCGGGAAACGCGCCGGCGACGTATTCCGCCGCGACCGGCAGCGCCAGGCCCATCGCGAGCGCCATGCCGACGCTCGTGATGGCCACGCCGCGCTGCAGAAACGGCGAGCGCAGCGCCGTCACGACCTGCACGCCGTGCTGCCAACCCGCGCGCAGGGCCCACCATCGCAAGGCGACGTGCCCGGCGTTGTACACAATCAGAAACGCCGCGACGGCCCACAGCCCCGCGCCGAGCCCCACCGCCACGAGCGTCAGGCCGATGGTGAGCGGCAGCCAGCCGGCCCACACGAGGCGGTCGCCCAGTGAGCCCAGCGGCCCCGTGAGCGCCGCGCGCAGCCGCTCGATCTGCTCCGGCGGCGCGTGCTCGAGCTCGGCCCGCGCGGTGGCGCCGACGGCGAGGCCCGCGAGGTACGGGTGCGAATTGAAGAAGTGCGCCCCCCGGGCCACCGCGCCGCGATACGCCGCGCCGTTGCCCTCGCTTTGCAGGTCGCGCAGCAGCGGCTCCTCGGCGACGCCCGCGCCCAGCCCGATCATCCGCTCGTAGTTCCACGAGCCCTGTACCGCGAACAAGCGCAGCAGCGCGAGCCCGAACCGCGGCTTCATCGCAGCCACACCAGCGCGGCGCCGCCGCCCAGCCCCAGCGCCAGCCACGTGAGCGGGCGGCCCCATCCCACGAGCCGCAGCGTGCCCGCGGTCGCGGCCGCCAAGGCGCCGGCCGCTCCGGCAACGCCCACCAGCGTCAGGGTCCGCACGCTCAGCGCCGGCAGCAGCATCGTGCGCGCGAGCGTCGCGAGCCCGAGGCCCGCGGCCGTCACCAGCAGCGCGCGCACGCCGTCGCGGGCGATGCCCGCGACGTGAACGCGCACCAGCGCCGTCGCATCGCCCGCCTCGATCGACGCCAGCGAGCGGTTCGCGGCGCGCGCATTGAGGCGGCGCAGCAGCTGCAGCGACGAACCGCCGAGCAGCGCGGTCAGGAGCCCGACGATCACGCCGAGCCCGAAGCCGCCGCGCGCGCCGTACGCCGCCGCCACGGCCGCGACCGTCGCCGGGCCGTACTCCGGATAGCGCGCGGCCCCGACCGGCAGGATGTCGAACTGGAACAGCTCGAACAGCACGCCCACGCGCAGCCCCGTTTCGACATCCCCGAGAATCGCTCCCGCGAACGCACCCGCGACGAGCGGCCGCGCGATCATCATCTGCGGCACGCTCACCAGGTCGAGGCCGCAGAGCGTCCCCCACCCGAGCAAGGCAGCCTGCACGAACGTGTTCACGTGAACTCACCCACCGGCACGGGCGGCGCCGTCGGGACATCCTGCGCGGTGACTTCCACGCCGCGCGCCGCGATGCCGCGCAGGACCGCCGCCTCGTCGTCCGTCAGATAGACGTAGCGTAGCCGTTCGGAACGCCCCGGCCGGTGATGCACGCCGCCGACGTTTACGCGGCGGATCGGACCGCCGTTGGCGGCGAGTGATCCCATGGTCTCCACGTCCGCCGTCAGCAGGATGCCGGGGCGCCGGTCGGCCTGCCACTCGACCAGATGCTGCAGCGCCTCCGCGGTCGACGCGAAGATCACGTCCACATCGGGCGGCACGCCCATGCGATAGAGATCCTGCTCCCAGTCGCTGGCGCGGACTTTGTCGTCCACCAGAACGATGTAGCGGATGCCGAGGGTCTTCCCCCAGCCCACGACGACCTGGCCGTGGATCAAACGATCGTCGACGCGCGCGAGCACCAGGCTCACGCCGCCGTCACCTTGATGGCGCGCCCGCCGGCGTCGGCGGCGCGGCGCGCGGCCTCCGCCGGCGCGAGCGCGCGGTGGAACACGAAGTCGAGCAGCATCGCCAGATTCACGCCGGTCACGACCGCGATGTCCGGCCGGCCGCGCGCGTAGCGGATCGCGCCGGTGAGGCAGGAGCCGCCCGGCAGATCGATGAACAGCACGGCGGGCCGGTCGAGCACGGCGGCGAGCTTCCGTTCGAGCGCGTCGTAGTCGCACCCATCGTTGGAGACGGGCACGAGCGCGTCGGCGATGCCGGTGATCGCCTTCACCGCGGCGACCAGCGATTCCGCCACCGCCGCGTGCGACACGATCACGCCCCGCAGCTCACTCATAGTCTTCCTCGAGATACTCCCGCACGCTGCGCTTCTCCTTGAGCGTCTTGATCAGACGCTCGTTGAACGCCTTCGCCGTGTCCACGCCGCTGTAACGCAGCAGGTGGTTCATGGCCACCACTTCGCAGATCACGGTCAGATTCTTGCCGGGATTGAGCGGCACCGACACCAGCGGCAGCCGCACGCCGAGGATGTCGGTCTCCTGGCCGTCCAACCCGGTGCGATCGTACTCGCGCGCGTTGTCCCAGTCCTCGAGCTGCACCACGACCTCGATGCGCTTCTGCTGGCGCACCGAGCGCACGCCGAACAGCGCATTGATGTCGATCAACCCGACGCCGCGGATCTCCATGTGGTGGCGCGCCACCTCGATGCCCCGCCCGATCAACACGTCGTTGCCGCGGCGCGTGATGTGCACCACGTCGTCGGCGACGAGGCGGTGGCCGCGCTCCACCAGATCGAGCACGCACTCGCTCTTGCCGATCCCCGAGCGCCCGGTGAACAGCAGGCCCACGCCGAAGACGTCGGCGAGCGAGGCGTGGACGGTCGTGATGGGCGCGAACGCGTCGTCCAGAAACGGCTTCAAGCGGCTGTAGAAGTCCGCCGTCTTGAGCGACGTGCGAATCACCGGAACGCCCTTCTTCTTCGCCAGCTCGAGCAGGTCGGGTGGGACGTCCTGGCCCTTGGTGATGATCACGCAGGGCACGTCGAAGCCGAACAGCGTCTCGAGCGCGCGCCGGCGGCCCGCCGCGTCGAGCGATCCGAGGTACTTGATCTCGGTCTCGCCCAGCACGTGCAGCCGCTCGCTCACGAAGCGGTCGGTGTATCCCGACAACACCAGCCCGGGGCTCGACGCTTCGGGCGACGGAATCTCGCGATCCAGCCCCACCTCGCCCGTCAGCACTTCGAGCTGCAGCGGCTCGCCCTTCTTCGCGAGCAGGTCGCGGACCTTGGGATGGCTCACGCGGACTCGCGCGCCGCCGCGCGACGCCGGGCCGGCGCGCCGCGGGGCGTCTTGTCGATCTGGCGGCGCAGCCGGGCCGCGGCGCGATCGAGCGCGCTGCGGTGATCCGCGCCTTCCGCCGTCGCGACGAGCAACCGCGTGCGGCCGGCGTGGAAACGCAGCTCCACGGCAGCGACGCCGTGATCTTCGCTGAAGATCACCTGCGCCGTCTGCGGACGCCGCGCGGCTTTCACGAGGCGCGCCACCAGCTCGCGCGCCCGCTCGCGCAGGTCGTCGGGGATCTCGCAGTGCCGCTGGGTGATGGTGACCCGCATACGGTCTCAGTCTCCTGGTGCGAGGGTGCGTTGCAGGTGCGCTTCGGTGGCGCGGGCGGCGCGCTCCCACGAGAGGCCTTCGGCAAACACGCGGCCCCGCCGGCCCAGCGCCGCGACGCGCGCGGGATCCACGGCCAGCTCGAGCATGCGCGCAGCGAGCGCGGCGGCATCGCCGTGCGGCACCAGATACCCGGTCTCACCGTGCAGCACCGACTCCCGCAGGCCGGGGCTGTCGGATGCGAGCGCCGGCGTGCCGCAGGCCGCCGCTTCGACGTTGGTGATGCCCCAACCCTCTTTGGGACTCGGGAACACCACCGCCCACGCGCGGCGCAGCAGCTGCCGCTTGTCCTCGTCGGGCACGAACCCCAGAAACCGGACCGCGCCCTGCAACCCCAGGTCGGCCGCCAGGCGCTCGAGGCGTGGACGATCGTCGCCCTGCCCCGCGATCTCGAGCACCAGGTCGGCGCGCGTCGCGCGCGTCAACGCGAGCGCCCGCAACGCCACCTCTACTCCTTTATAACGCTTCAGGCGGCCGAGGTACAGGAACGTCGGCACCGGCGCCCGCGCCACCGCCGGATCGGGACAATACCACGCGGCGTCCACTCCGGGATAGATCACCGTGATGCGCTCGCGCGGCACACCGCGGCGCACGAGATCGTCGCGCGTGCTCTCGGAAATCGCATGGAAGGCGGCGCGGCGGTAGGCCCACGGAATCGGCTGTTCAGCGGCCCAGACAATCGTGGCGACCGGCCAGCTCGCTTCCGCGAATACCGTGGTACCGAACAGGTGCGGCACGATGGCGCAGAAGGGCAGCCGCGTGAGCTGCGGCAGGAACAGCGGCAGTTTGTTGACGTCTTCCACGACGATGTCGTACGAGCCCGCCGCGAGCAGCCGGCGCACCACGCCGCGGGCCTGGAGCGCGAAGCTGTTGCGGCCGCCCACGCGATGGACGCGAATGCCGTCGAGCTGCACCTCCGGCGCGGCGCCCGGCCAGCCGCTCGCCACCAGGTCGACTGTGTGTCCCCACTTCGCCAGCCGCCCGAACAGCTCGTGCAGATGGATCTCGGCGCCGCCAGCCTGGGGGTTGTCGCGGTCGTTCCAATTGACGAGCAGAATCTTCACAGCTGCCCCAGCTCCCGCCCCACCCGGTCGAGCACGCCGTTCACGAACGCCGGCGCCTTGGGACCCGCGAACCAATGCGCCAGCTTCACAGCCTCGTCCACCACCACGCGCGCCGGTGTGGAGCCCTCGTCGAGCTCAGCGAGCGCCAGCCGCAGGATGTTGCGCTCGACCACGCCGACGCGCTCGAAGCGCCAGTGCTCGGCGGCCGCGGTGATTTGCTTGTCGAACTCGGGCCGCCCTGCCACGGCGCGCGCGGCGAGATCGGCGCCGCGGTCGAACCCCGCGGGCATACCGCCGTGCATACGCGACACGCGGGCGATCACCGTCTCGATCGACGGCTCGCCCGACAGCTCCCACGCATAGAGAATCTGGAGCGCGCGCGCCCGCGCTTTAGTCTCGGGGCGCTGCACGGGCGAGCCGGGCGAGGACGTCGGCGGTCTGGAGCGCCGCCTCGGCGGCCTCGTATCCCTTGTTGCCGGCGGCGCCGCCGGCGCGGGCGAGGGCCTGCGCCTGATCGTCAGTCGTGAGCACGCCGAACCCTACCGCGATGCGGTGCGCCAGCGCGACGTTCCCCAATCCCCGGGCGGCTTCGCCCGCCACGTACTCGAAGTGCGGCGTCTCGCCGCGCACGACGCAGCCGAGCGCCACGATCGCGCTGTAGCGGCCGGTCGCGGCGGCGGCTTCCGCGGCCACCGGCAGCTCGAACGCGCCGGGGACCCAGAACACGTCCACATGATCGTCGGGCAAGCCCTTGTCGCGCAGACAATGCTGCGCTCCGTCCAAGAGCTTCGTGGTGACGAGCTCGTTGTACCGGCTGACCACCACCGCGACGCGCACCGCGACCCGAGCCACGTCAGTGCGTCAGGAAGTGGCCGAGCTTGTCGCGCTTGGTGTCGAGATAGGAGCGGTTCTCGTCCGACGGCGGCGGCACGATCGGTACCCGCTCCACGATCTCCAGGCCGTAACCCTCGAGCCCCACCAGCTTCATGGGATTGTTGGTCAACACGCGGATGGACGACAGACCGAGGTCGAGCAGGATCTGCGCGCCGATCCCGTAATTCCGGAGATCCGCCTTGAAGCCGAGCTGCTCGTTGGCGGTCACCGTGTCGGCGCCCGCGTCCTGCAGCTCGTACGCCTTGAGCTTGTTGAGCAGGCCGATGCCGCGCCCCTCCTGATCCAGGTACACGATCACGCCCGCGCCCTGCTCGGCGATGGTCCGCATCGCGGCGTGCAGCTGCCAGCCGCAGTCGCAGCGCGCCGAGCCGAACACGTCGCCCGTGAGGCACTTGGAATGCATGCGCACGAGGACGTCGCGCTTGCCGGCGACGTCGCCGAAGACCAGCGCCACGTGCTCGGCCTGGTCGACGTCGTTGCGGTAGCCGATGACGCGGAACTCGCCGAACGGCGTCGGCAGCCGCGCCTCGGCGACGCGATGCACCAGCCGCTCTTTCGCCAGCCGGTATTCCACGAGCTGCGCCACGGTGATGAACGTGAGGCCGTGCTCCGCCGCCACCCGCTCGAGCTCCGGCCGGCGCGCCATGGTGCCGTCGGCCGAGAGGATCTCGCAGATCACGCCGGCGGGATAGAGCCCCGCGAGCCGCGCCAGGTCCATGCTCGCTTCGGTCTGGCCCACGCGCTGCAGCACGCCGCCGGGACGGGCGCGCAACGGGAACACATGCCCGGGCCGGCGCAGATCGGCCGGCACCGTCGCCGGATCGATGGCGACGCGAATCGTCGCCGCACGATCGTGCGCCGAGATGCCGGTCGTCACGCCGAAGCGGCGCGCCGCGTCGATGCTCACGGTGAACGCCGTCTCTTTGTCTTCGGTGTTGTGCTCCACCTGCTGCGGCAGGCCCAGCGCCTGGCAGCGCTCCGGCGTGAGCGTGAGGCAGATGAGCCCGCGCCCGTAGGTGGCCATGAAGTTGATCATATCGGGGGTGACGCGATCGGCCGCGCCGACCAGGTCGCCCTCGTTTTCGCGGTTCTCGTCATCGGCCACGATGACGAGCTTCCCCGCGCGAATGTCCGCGATCGCCTGCTCTACCGTTCCGAACGGCATAGTTGTCTCACGTATTTCCCCAGCACGTCGCCCTCGACGTGCACCTGATCGCCCACCCGCAAACCGCCGAGCGTCGTATGCGCCCGCGTGAAGGGAATGAGCGACACCTGCACCAGCGGCCGCGCCGGCAGCGCGTTCACGGTCAAACTGACGCCGTCCACGGTGATCGAGCCGTGCGGGACCGATACGTCCCACACCTCGGCCGGCACGCGCAGGTCGTACAGCCACGCGTCGCCGCGCTGCTCCACCCGCTCCACCACCGCGACGCCGTCCACGTGCCCCTGGACCAGATGACCGCCCAAGCGATCGGCCGCGCGCACCGCGCGCTCGAGGTTCACCGGCCGTCCCGCCGCGTACTCGCCCAGCAGCGTGCGATCGCGCGTCGTGTCGATCACATGCACCGTGAACGCACCTTTCGAGACGCGCTCGACGGTGAGACACGCGCCATTCACGGCGATGCTCTCGCCGCGCTTCACGCCCTTGAAGGGCGCGCGGATCACGAGCGCGAGCCCCCCGTTCTGGGTGGCTTTCGTCACGCGCCCCACCGCGCTCACGATTCCGGTAAACATAGCCGCCTGTCCAAGACCAGTAATGTATCTGGGCCCAACGCCTTACGCTCCACCGGCGTCCAGCGTGGCGCCGCAGCCAGCGCCCGGGGCGGTACGCCGGGAAAGGCCGGAATCGCGCCCTCCCCGAGCCACACGGGGCCCTGGACCCAGTACAGCCGGTCCACCAGCTCCTCGGCCAGCAGTTTGGCGCCGAGCGCCCCGCCACCCTCACATAACAACGCGCGGATCCCGGCCGACCGCAGCTCGCGCAATCCGTCGGCCAGTGACGCCGAGCGGAACACCCGCACGCCGTTCTGCTCGAGCACCGAGACATTCGACGCGGGCGCTTCGCGGCTCGCCACGACCCACGTGGGGACCGCGCGTGCCGTGCGCACCAGCCCGGCGGAATCGTTGAGCATGGCGCGGCGGTCGAACACCACGCGCACCGGCGGCACCCGCGGCTTCACGGCGCCGCGCACCGTGAGCTGGGGATCGTCCCGCAGGGCGGTCGTGCCGCCGACGCCGATCGCGTCGAAGCCGGCGCGCAGCCAGTGCACCCAATCGCGCGCGGCTTCGCCCGTGATCCACTGTGACCGCCCCTCCGCATCGGCGATGCGGCCGTCGATCGACGTGGCAAGCTTGAGTGCGACGAACGGTCGTTCGGCTTGGTGGCGGGCGAAGAGGAAGGGCGCGTTGAGCGCCGCGGCGTGGTCGGCGCCGGCACCGACGTCGGTGATGATCCCTGCCTGCTGCAGCAGCTCGATGCCGCCCTTGGCCTCAGGATCGGGGTCGCGCACCGCCGCGACGACGCGCGCCACGCCGGCGCGGATCAACGCGTCCGTGCAGGGCGGCGTTTTGCCGTGATGCGCACAGGGCTCGAGGTTGACGTAGACCGTGGCGCCGCGCGCCGCGGCCCCCGCCTGCTCGAGCGCGACGACTTCAGCGTGCGGGCCGCCGTATTCGGCGTGAAATCCTTCGCCCACCAGGCGGTCCTGCGCCACGACCACCGCGCCAACGAGGGGGTTCGGCGCGACGCGCCCCCAACCCCGCAGCGCGAGGTCGAGGGCGCGCGTCATCCACGCCCGATCGTCCGGGCGATCAGAACGAGAGGCGGGCGCCGATGCTCCCGAAGACATGCCCCGCCTTGGGGTCCCACGAGCCGAAACTGTCGCGCGTGAATCCCTGGTCCTTGCCGGACTGCCAGCCCAGCTCGCCCACCAACTTGGCGACGAGCAGGTTCATGCCCGCATCGACGAACAGCACCTGGCGCGTGTTCTTGGGATTCACGTTCACCGTCTGCACCGTGATGTCCTGATAGCGAATGCGGCCGGTCGTGACGTAGTGATCGACGCCCAATCCCGCAGCCACGTCGAACAGCAGCAGCCGCATCCCCGCGACCGCGCGGATGTTCGTGGCGTCGAGCTCCATGGCGAAATCCATCTGGCCGTTGGTATTGACGTCGCCGTATTGCAGGCGCGGCAGATGACGGTGCATCCAGCTCACCGAGACCGACGGCACCAGCAGCCCGCCCTTGATGATGCCGACGCGCGCACCATAGCCGATCCCCAGCGCGACGGAGCCGATCTTCGTGGCGTTGGGATCGACCGTCAGGTTGTTGACCTGGTTGGTGGGCAACAGCACGGCGGAGCCGAGGGCATCGACCGACAGCAGGCCGCCGCCCATGCCGCGCAGGACACCGAGACTCGCCTCGACCACCGGCGCGGGCAGCGCGCCATTGTAGCCGGCCGCCACCGACGAGCCGCTCGAGAACGCGCTGTCGGGATTGGGGAGCGCGACCTTGGTCGCGTTGACCCGGGCCGAAAAGGCGATGTGACCGAAACCGCCGAGCGTGCCGGCGGTGCCGAGCACCGGATTGCCGCCCGAGATCACGATCCCGGCGAGCGGGCTGAACGCCTTCATCGCGTCCACCGCCGTGTTGCAGGCGTTCTGCGCCGGCGTGGTGGTGGCGCTGTTACACTGGGGATCGCCCTGCGCGGCGAGCGGTTGAACCGCGAGACCGAGCAGCAGCGCGCACAGCAGGAAGCGACGCATACGTCCTCCGGAAAGCGATTAGCGCTCGAGGAAGCGTACGCGCGTTTCGCCCGCACGCACCTCACCGATGAGCCACGCGGCGACCTGCACCCGCGTCGCGGCGGCGACGATCGCCTCCACGTCCGCGGTCGCGGCGACGGCGATCATGCCGACGCCCAGATTGAACACCCGCCGCATCTCGGCCAGTGATACACCGCCGGAGCGCATCAGCACCCGGAACACCTCGGGCCACGGCCAGGCACGCTGGTCCACCACAGCCTCGCAGCCCGTCGGCAGCACCCGCACGAGATTGCCGGCAATGCCGCCGCCCGTAATATGCGCCAACGCGTGCACGCGGGAGAGCACCGGCATCACGGCCGCCGCGTAGCTGCGGTGCACGTCGAGCAAGACCTGGGCCACACTGCGGCCCGTCTCGGGAAACGGATCGCCCACGTCGAGCTGCATTTGCTCGAAGACGATTCTGCGCGCCAATGTGTAACCGTTGGTGTGCAGTCCGTTCGACGCGTAGCCGATCAACACGTCGCCCGGACGAACGCGGTCGCCATGCAACGCGTCGCCTTCTTCTACTACGCCGACGATGGTACCGGCGAGATCGTAGTGCCCGGCCTGATACAGGTCCGGCAGCTGCGCCGTCTCGCCGCCGGCGAGGATCATCTCGTGTGCCTTGCAGCCGCGCGCGATGCCGGTGACGAGCGCCGCCGCGACCTCAGGCACGAGCGTGCCCGCCGCGATGTAATCCTGGAACGCCAGGGGCTTGGCCCCGTGGACCAGGATGTCGTTCACCGAGTGGTTCACGAGATCCTCGCCCACCGTGTCGTGCACGCCCGCGCGCGCGGCCACGAGCACCTTGGTGCCGACCCCGTCCGTCGAGAGCACCAGCACCGGGGACTTGTAGCCCGGCGGCACCCGCACCATGCCGCCGAACGCCCCGATCTTCCCCAGCGCCAGCGGTGTGCGGGTCCCGGCCGCGAGCTGCGCGATGCGCCGCTTGGCTTCCTCGGCCGTGTCGAGGTTGACGCCCGCGTCGGCGTAGCGGTCGCTCACCGGCCCGGCCTCGGCACCTCGAACTGCGTCAGCTGCAGGAAGCCCTGCACCCGTGCTTCGACGTCCTTGGCGCTCACCTGCTCGAAGCGCTGCACGCCGAACGCTTCGACCGCGAACGAGCCCATCGCGGCGCCGTAGACCATGGCGCGGCGCAGATTGGGCTCCGAGACATCGCCGCTGCGCGCCAGGTGCCCCATGAAGCCGCCGGCGAACGCGTCGCCCGCGCCCGTGGGATCGAACACTTCTTCCAGGGGATAGCCCGGCACCTTGAACACGCGGTCTCCCTCGGCGAGCAGGGCGCCGTGCTCGCCTTGCTTGATCACCACGCGCTTGGGCCCCTTGCCCAGGACCCACCGGGCGGCGCGGTAGATGTTCCAGTCGCCCGACAGCTCGCGCGCCTCGGAGTCGTTCACCATCAGCACGTCGATGTGCCGCAGCAGCTCGAGCAGCACGTCGCGTTTCGAGTGGATCCAGTAGTTCATCGTGTCGCAGGCGACGAGCGTCGGCTCGCTCACCTGATCGAGCACGCCCAGCTGCAGCTCGGGATCGATATTGCCCAGGAACACGAACTTCGCGGCGCGGAACGCCGGCGGGATCGTGGGATGGAAGTCGGCGAACACGCCGAGCCGCGTCTCCAGCGTCTCGCGGCTCTGCAGGTCGTAGGAGTACTTCCCTTTCCAGCGGAACGACTCACCCGGCACGCGCGCGACACCCGCCAAATCGATGCCGCGCTTGGCCAGCCGCTCCAGCTCGGGAAACGGAAAGTCGGAGCCCACGACACCCACCACCTGCACGGGGTGCAGCACAGCGCCCGCGACCGCGAAATAGACGGCGGAGCCGCCGAGCGTGTCGGCCGTCTGGCCGAAGGGCGTCGACACCGAGTCGAGGGCGATCGAGCCCACCACGAGGAGGCCCACGGTTACATCCGATCCGGCGCGCTGATGCCGAGCAGCGCGAGGCCGTTGGCGAGGACCTGGCGCACCGCGCGCGCCAGCACGAGACGCGCCGCCTCCTGCCGCTCGCCCAGCACGCGGTACTTGTGGTACCAGCCGTGCGCCAGGCGGGCGAGCGTCTCCAGATATCCGGTGATGCGATGCGGCTCGAGCGCCGCGGCGGCGCCGGCGACCATCGCGGGGAAATCCGCCAGCTCCTTCATTATCTCCAGCTCCTCGGGCTCCTCGAGCAGGCCCAGGTCCGCGCCGTCGGGCGCCACGCTCTCAGGGGCCCGCGCGGCGACGCGAAAGATGCCGCTCATGCGCGCGTGCGCCATCTGGACGTAGAAGACCGGGTTCTCCTCGGTCTGGCTCTTGGCGAGGTCCACGTCGAACACGAAGTGCGAGTCGCTGCGGCGCATCAGGAAAAAGTAGCGCAATGCGTCGCGGCCCACTTCGTCCACCAGCTCGCGCACGGTCATGTAGCTGCCGGCGCGCTTCGACACCTTCATTTCCTCGCCGCCCTTCATCACCGTCACCATCTGGTGCAGCACGTACTCGGGATAGCCGCGCGGGATGTCCATGTCGAGTGCCTGCAGCCCGATGCGCACGCGCATGACGGTGCTGTGGTGGTCCGCGCCCTGGACGTTGATCGCCCGGTGGAAGCCGCGCTCCCACTTGGTGACGTGGTAGGCGACGTCCGGCACGAAATACGTGAGGTCGGAGCCCTTGGCCGCGCTCTTGCGCATCACGCGGTCCTTGTCGTCGCCGAAGTCGGTGGTGCGCAGCCACTGCGCGCCGTCTTCTTCGTAGGTGTGGCCGGCAGCGACCAGACGCTGAATGGTGGCGTCGACTTTGCCCGTCGTGTAGAGCGACGACTCGAGGAAATAGACGTCGAACTTCACGCCGAACGCCTGCAGGTCCTTGTCCTGCTCCTCGCGCAACGCCGCCACGGCGAAGCGCCGCACGGTGTCGAGGTCGGCACCGTCGGGGTCCTTGGGATGCGCGGCCACGTAGCGCTCGGCGATCTCGCGGATGTATTCGCCGTGGTAGC
The DNA here is from genome assembly GCA_035576905.1 of Gemmatimonadales bacterium. Lineage (GTDB taxonomy): Bacteria > Gemmatimonadota > Gemmatimonadetes > Gemmatimonadales > GWC2-71-9 > DATLWA01. The sequence continues at coordinate 1,351 of DATLWA010000317.1, read as the reverse complement.
CGCCTTCGGGCAGCTCGACCTTCCGGCCCCGCAGCTCCTGGATCCGCGCCTGCACGCTCTGCGCCAGGTTCATGATCTGCGTGCCGGTGTCGTTGTAATAGAACTCGCGCGTCACGCGCCAGCCGGTCCACTCGAGCTGCGAGGCGATGGCATCGCCCAGCGCCGCCTGCCGTCCGTGGCCCACGTGCAGCGGGCCCGTGGGATTGGCGGACACGAACTCCACGTTGACCGGCGCGCCGTGACCCACGTCGGTCTTGCCGTACGCGGCGCCCGCGGTGATCACCGCCGGCAGCACGGCGTGCACTTGGGCGTCGGCGAGGAAGAAGTTGATAAAGCCGGGGCCTGCGATTTCCGTCCGCTTGACGATGCCCGGCGGCAGATCGAGCGCGGCGACGAGCTGCTCGGCCACCGCGCGCGGCTTGGCCTTCAGCGTCTTGGCGAGGACGAGCGCCACGTTCGTGGCGACGTCGCCGTGCTCGGCCTCACGCGGGCGCTCGAGGGCGACGTCCGGGACAGGCGCGCCCAGCCGCTCCGCGGCCCGGCGGAGCGCCGCGCGGATCGTCTCCTGGACCGTCACTTGTCGGTCGAGTCTTTCTTGGGCTTCGGTTCCGGCTTGGCCTCGGGCTTGGACTCCTTGGCCTCAGTGGGTTCCTTCTTCTCGCCGGCGCGCTTGTAATCGGTGATGTAGAAGCCCGAGCCCTTGAACACGAGCCCCGCGCCACCCGAGATGATGCGTGTGCCCATCTTCCCGCACTTGGGGCAGCGGGCGCGCTTCGGGCCGGACATGGTCTGGGCGAACTTTTCGAACACGTGGCCCTGCGGGCAGCGGTACTCGTAGGTCGGCATCGCACAACATCTTAGCCGCGCGTTCCAGCACGGTCAACTACGCTTCGAAGAAGCGCTCGTTGACCGCGGGATCCATGCGGCGCGGCCGACCCGACTGGGGATCGATGGGACACCACAGCGAGCGGGCGCGGGCGAGCACCCGGCCGTCCGCGGCGCGCAGCAACTCGACGTGCCGCTCGTACGTCACTGCCGAGTTCTCCCCCACCCAGGTGCGCGCGATCACGTGGTCGCCCAGGCGGGCGGGGTGCTTGTAGTCGATCTCGTGGCGCAGCGCGACCCAGCCTATGGCAGCGCGCTCGGCGGGTGTGGTGGCGTTGGTCCAATGCGCTCCCGCCACGTCCTGCACCCAGCGGAGGTACACGACGTTGTTGACGTGACCCTGCTCGTCGATGTCGGCGGGTTGTACGGCGATCGTCTGCTCGAAGCGGGCGGGGCGCCGCCCCTCCGTCACGGCGTGGGCCCCAGGTCGCGCTTGTGGAGCTCGTACTGCAGCGCGCCCGACGGG
>DATLWA010000316.1:0-22735 GCA_035576905.1 Gemmatimonadales bacterium | reverse complement strand
CCGTGCGGCACGCGGTCGAGGTACGGCACCGCGTCGTTGGCGGACACTTCCATCGCCAGCCGCTTCCCGCCGACGAGCTCCTTGAGCCGGGCATGCAGCTCGGGCCACGCCGAGTACGGCCGCACGTCGCCGGGGAAGTCCGTGAACGGCTGCATCTCGATGCGATGGACGAGGGCGATGGGCGCGCCGTCGCGCGGCAACAGGACGAAATACCGCCGCGTCGCCATGCCGCGAATGCCCAGCACCTGCGGTGCCACGGGGTTCGCGCCGTGGAAGTCGAACACCAGCCAGCCGTCGACGCCGAGCGCGGCCAGCGCGGCGCGTACCTGCGCGAGGTCGAGGTTCGCGAGCGGCGGCATCAGTGGTGGCGCGGATCGGGTGGTGCGGCGCGCCACTCGCAGGCGGCGGCGCCCAACGCGCGGCACGCCGTGTGACGCATCGCGCCCTCGAAGCCGGTGAGCAGGCGCAGCAGCTCGGCCAACGCCGCGGCCCACAGGCCGCAGGCGGCGCCGTCGGGCGTGGCGCGGATGGTGATCGCGTCGGGGAGAACCGCCACCGGTACGCCCGATTCGCGCCGCAGGTCGACGCCGAACACGGAGCGCGCGGCGCTGCGGGCGGCGCCCTGGCCGAACGCGCGCGGGCCGATGTGCGCGAGGAGACGGCGCAGCCCGAACACGCGGCGCGCGGCCCGGCGCGCCGCGCGGCGGCCGGCGTCGGCGAACACGAGCTCGGCATCGGGACGGCGCCCCACCAGGCGCAGCAGCGCCTCGAGCTGCTCGGCCTCGACGCGCGCGTCGCGGCGCACCAGGCCCTCGTAGCGCTCGAGCTGCATCGCCACGGTGCTCGACAGGCCCAGTCGCTTGACCAGCAATTCCTCCGCGAATTCGGAGAGACCATCCTCGACAGGAGTGTCGAGGTTGCGCACGGCCTCGAGGACGGCGAGGGGTAGAATGCTGTGCACCACGGAGCGCGAAACCTAGCCCGGTTCGAAAGGACAGGGAAGCGAGGCGCGCCCTGCACCCCATTGCGAAACCGGGGCGGGCGCGTCCACTTTTCGCCCGATGCCCGGACCCGCCCCCACCCCCGCCCCCGCGCCCGTCGACGCCAAGCGCGCGAGCTTCGAGCGCGAGGCCCTGGTCCACCTCGACGCCCTGTACCGGGTGGCGCGGCGCCTGACCGGGAACTCTGCGGACGCCGACGACCTTGTACAGGAGACGATCCTCAAGGCGTATCGCGCGTGGGATCAGTACGAGCAGGGGACCAACGCCAAGGGCTGGCTGCTCACCATCCTGCGCAACGCCTTTATTAATGAATACCGGCGCCGCGTCCGGCACCCCGAAACCGTGGATATCGATGCGATCGAGCCGTTCGCGGTCTTCGACCAGGTGCAGGATGACGATCCCCAGGGGAAATTCTTCGACCATATCGTGGACGACGAAGTGCTGCGCGCCGTCGACCAGCTGCCCGAGAGCTTCCGTGAGACCGTGGTGTTGAGCGACGTGGAAGGCATGAGCTACCAGGACGTCGCCAAGATCCTCGGCGTGCCCGTCGGCACCGTGAAGTCGCGCCTGTTCCGGGGCCGCCAGCTGCTGCAAAAACAGCTGTACGACTACGCGGTCACGAACGGCTATATAAAGAGGAAAGACGGATGAAATGCCGCGAGTGCCTCGAGCACCTCTACGAGTTCCTCGATCGCGAGATCACCCCGGAGCTCGAGCAGGAAGTGCGTGAGCACCTCGAGGGCTGCGAGCCGTGCGCCGGCACCGCCGAGTTCGAGACGCTGTACCTCAAGTTCGTCCAGGCCCGCTGCCGCGCGCAGGGCGCACCGCCCGAGTTGAAGCACAAGATTCTGCACGAGCTGTTCGGCGAGTGAAGTGGCTGACGGCTGACGGTCTGGCCGCGGCACTGGCGGTGGGTGGGGGTGTGGCGGCGGGGTTCGAGTGGTCGGGCCTGCTTCTCCTCTTCGCGTTTTTCCTTTCCGGCAGTCTCCTCACGCAATGGTCCGGCGGTCCCGGCGGCCGGCGCACCGCGCGCCAGGTCCTGGCCAACGGTGGCGTGGCAGCGGCGGCGGCCATCGCCGGCGGCTGGCCGGCCTTCGCCGGCGCCCTCGCGGCCGCCACCGCCGACACCTGGGCCACCGAGATCGGCGCGTTCTCCCCGGTCCCGCCACGCCTGCTCACGACCGGCGCGCCCGTGCCCGCGGGCACGTCCGGGGGTATCACGGTGCTGGGCACGGCGGGCGGCGCGGCGGGCGCGCTACTGATGGCGACGCTCGCGAGCGCGCTCGGACCCGCGCCATTGCTCGTGGTGGTTGGGGCGGGCGTGGCCGGTATGGCCGCGGACTCGCTGTGCGGCGCGGCGCTGCAAGGCGCCTTCGAGTGCGCCAGCTGCGGCGCGCGCCATGAGCGGGCCGATGCCCTGTGCCATGAACCCGTGAAGCTGATTCGAGGCTGGCGATGGCTCGACAACGACGGGGTGAATGTGGTCGCGACGCTCGTGGGCGCGGGCGTCGCGGCACTTGCCGCGCGCCTCGTCTTCTAGACCGATGACGCGGTGGGACGCGGTGGTGGTGGGCGCGGGGCCCGCGGGTTCAGCCACCGCGCGCTTCCTGGCCCAGGCGGGCGCCCGCGTGTTGCTGGTCGACCGCGCCCAATTCCCGCGTGACAAGCCCTGCTCCGAATACCTCTCCCCCCAATCCACCCGCGTGCTCAAGCACCTCGGCGCTGACGTCGTCGCCGCGGTGGAAGCCGCGGCGCCCGCCCACCTCTACGGCATGAAGCTCGTGGCGCCGAGCGGCCGCGTGGCGGTGGGACGCTTCGCCGCCACTCACGGGTGGCGGCCGCCGCGGCCCTACGGCTTCGCCCTGCCCCGCACCGTGTTCGACACAATCCTGAGCGACGCGGCCGGGCGGGCGGGCGTGGAGTCTCGTGAAGACTGCAGCGTCGAAGAGTTGGTCTACGACACCGGGGCGGTCGGCGGGGTTGTCGCGAGAACGGGCGACGGGAGACGGGAGACGATAAAGGCGCGAGTCGTCATCGGCGCCGATGGACTCAATTCCGTGGTCGCGCGGCGGCTCGGCGTCCGGACCGAACACGCGCCGCGGCGCGTGGCGTACACCGCGCACGTAACGGACGTGCGGGACGTGGGCGATGCGGGCGAGATGCACGTGGGTCGCCAGGGCTACGTCGGGCTCGGCCCCGTCGGCGGCGGCGTGACGACCGTCGCGCTCGTGCTGCCGCTCGCGGCCGTGCAAGCCAGTGGCCGTGATCCACGCCGCGACTTTTTCGCCGAGCTCGAACGCTTCCCCGGACTCGCGGGCCGGTTCGATGCGCGGCGTCTCGTACGGCGCGTGCTCGTCACCGGACCGTTCGCGCGCTGGTCGCGCCGCACCACGGCGGACGGCGCGCTGCTCGTGGGCGACGCCGCCGACTTCTTCGATCCGTTCACCGGCCAGGGCATCTACGCCGCCCTGCGCGGTGCCGAGCTGGCGGCCGAGGTCCTGATCCCGGCGCTCGCCGCGAACGGACCCGTGACCGCCGCGGCGCTCGCGCCCTACCGCCGCGCGCGGCGCCGCGCCTTCCTTGGTAAGTGGACGCTGGAGCGGTTAATCGGCCTCGGCGTGGGTTGGCCGGCGCTCGCCGAGCGGGTGATCGAGCGGCTGGCGCGGCGCCCGGCGCTCGCGGATCTTCTGGTCGGGGCGACCGGCAACTTCGTACCGGCACGCGCGGCGCTGCGCCCCGGCGTTCTGGCGCGCCTTCTCTTCTAATGACCATGCACGGCGTCGAGCCCCCGCAGTTCCGGCAGCTGCTCGGCCGTTTCGCCACCGGCGTGACGGTCGTGACCGCCCGGGACCTAAGCGGCGGGCCCGTCGGCATGACCGCGAGCTCGGTCGCGTCGGTATCGCTCGATCCGCCGCTGCTGCTGGTCTCGGTCGATCGCACGCACGACATGCACGCCGCGCTGGCAGCGGCAGAGCACTTCGTCCTCAACGTCCTCGCGGCCGACCAGGAGGCGCTGTCGCGCCGCTTCGCGGGCGATGAGGAGAATCGCTTCGACGGCGTGGGTTACAAGGAAAACCGCCAGGGCATTCCTGTGCTCGACGGCGCGCTGGCGTCGATCGAGTGCGTCAAGCAGACCGCCGTGCCCGCGGGCGATCACACCGTTTTCTTCGGCCTCGTCACGGGCGGCGCCGTGACCGACCGGCGACCGCTGCTCTACTATCGCGGGGGCTACGCCAGCCTGCACGGCGGATGATCGGCGTCGAGCTGCTCGACGATCCGCGGGCCGACCCGGCGCTGGTGCGCCGCGCCCTCGCCGACATCGCGCGCACCAACCGGCTGTTCGGCGGCACGCACGCCGTGATCGCGACCCTCGAGCGGCACTTTCGCGGCGCACCGCGCCGCCCCTGGACGTTGCTCGACGTCGGCACCGGCCAGGGCGACATCCCGCTGGCCGCGGCCAAGGCCGCGCGCCGCCACGGCATCGACTTGCGCCTCGTGGGAGTCGAACGCATCCCCGCCGCGGCCCGCGTCGCGCGCGAGCAGGGTCTCGCGGCGGTGTTGGCCGACGGCGGATCCCTGCCCTTCGCTCCCAAGTCGGTGGACGTCGTGATCGCGAGCCAGGTGCTGCACCATTTCCCGCGCGAGATCGCCGCCCGTTGGATCGCCGCGTTCGATCGCATCGCGCGGCGCGCCGTGGTCCTCGCCGACCTGCATCGTTCGCCCCTGGCGATGGCGGGGTGGTGGCTGGCGTCCTTTCCATTGGGATTGCACAGAGTGACGCGGCACGATGGCGTCGTGTCCTTACAACGAGGCTACACGCGGGCGGAATTCGCGGCGTTGTGCGCCGCTGCGGGCGTCGCGGCGACGGTGCGTTATCGGGCGATTGCGCGGGTGGTGGCGGACTGGGTACCGGGACCGTAGCAAGAGGGCGGAGCGGAATTCTTGCAAACTATTGACACCATCACCATCAACGCGCCCTTAGACTCCGTGTTCGCGACGGCGGCCGCGGTCGAACGCTGGCCCGATCTCTTGGGACACTATCGCTGGGTGCGTTTTCGTGAGCGACGCGGCGCCGGCGGCGTCGTGGAGATGGCGGCCTGGCGTCCCTTCGGGCCCCTGCGTTGGCCCACATGGTGGGTGTCGGAGATGACGGTCGATGCGGCCGCCCGTGAAATCCGATACCGCCACATCCGGGGTATCACGACCGGCATGGACGTGGTGTGGCGGCTGCGCCCCGCGGACGGCGCCGTGGCGATCGAGCTGGTGCATGACTGGACGGGGCCGCGCTGGCCGCTGATCGGGCCCGCGGCGGCGGCACTCATCATTGGACCGGTGTTCGTACACGGCATCGCGTCCCGAACGTTGGCCGGCCTCAAGCGACAACTGGAACGGGAGCCCCGATGAAGGCGCGACGGGTGGTGATCACAGGGGTGGGCGCGGTGACGCCGATCGGCACAGGCGCCGACGGGTTATGGCAGGGCCTCGAGGCCCGCACCTCCGCGGTGCGCGAGATCTCGCGCTTCGATCCGACGCCGTTTCGCAGCCACATCGCCGCCGAGATCCCCGACTTCCGGCCGCAGGATCACCTCGACAACAAACGCGCCAAGCGGCTCGACCGCTTCTCGCAGCTCGCGGTCGTCTGCGCCCGGCTGGCGCTGGCCGATGCGCACGTCGATCCCGCGACCGAAGATCCCGACGACGTCGGTGCGATGATGGGCTCGGCGCTGGGCGGCGTGGCATTCGCCGAGTCGCAGGTGCCCAAGTTCCTGCAGGACGGTCCGCGCGGGCTCGACGCGGCGCTGGCACTCGCCGTATTCGGCGGCGCCGCGAGCTGCAACATCGCGATCGAGCTCGGCTTCACCGGGCCCAACGCGACCAACGGCATGAGCTGCGCGTCGGGCACCATCGCCGTGGGCGACGCATTTCACGCGATCCGCGCGGGGCGCGCCCAGGTGATGCTCGCCGGCGGCTCCGAGGCGCCGCTCGCGCCGATGACCTTCGCCGCGTTTTCCAACATCCGCGCCATGAGCACCCGCAACCACGACCCGGCGGGCGCGTCGCGGCCGTTCGACAAGGATCGCGACGGCTTCGTGATGGGCGAGGGCGCGGCGGTGCTCGTGCTGGAGGAGCGCGATCGCGCGCTGGCGCGCGGCGCCCCGGTGTACGGCGAGATCGTGGGTTATGCGTCTACCAACGACGCATACCATATGACGGCGCCGCGGCCCGACGGCCGCCAGGCGGCGCGCGCCATGCGGCTCGCGCTGGCCGACGGCGACGTGGCGCCCGCCGAAGTCGCGTATGTGAACGCCCACGGCTCGTCCACGCCGCTCAACGATTCGACCGAAACGACCGCCATCAAGCAGGTGTTCGGCGACCACGCGTTCCGCCTGGCCGTCAGCGGCACGAAGGGCTACTACGGCCACGCGCTGGGCGCGAGCGGCGCCATCGAGGCGGCGATTTGCGCGCTGGTGCTGGCGAAGGGCTGGCTGCCGCCCACCATCAACCTCGAACAACCCGACCCGGCGTGCGATCTCGACTGTGTGCCGCAGCGGGGTCGAGCCGCTCAGCCCGCCGTGATCGTTTCCAATTCGTTCGGTTTCGGCGGCATCAACGCGTCGCTGGTGTTGCGGCGGGCCTAGGCCCGCCCGTAGATTGGGCGCCATGAATCCCAAGACCTTGCGGCCGCTCACGGCCGAATGCCTCGGTACGGCGCTCTTCGTCTTCCTCGGCGCCGGCAGCGTCGTGATGAACACACCCAATGGCCTCGGCACGATCGGCATCGCGCTGGTGCACGGTGTGGCGATGGCGATCATCGTGTCGATGACGATGAACATCTCCGGCGGCCACATGAACCCGGCCGTCACGGCCGCCCTGTGGGTCGCCAAGAAGGTCGACAACCGCACCGCCGGGCTGTACGTGGTGGCGCAGCTGATCGGCGCGGTGCTGGGCGCCCTGCTGATCAACGCGGTGCTGCCGCACGCCGCGGCGCGCGCGACGAGCATCGGCACGCCGATGGTCGCGACCAGCGTCACCTTCACGCAGGCCGTGTTGATCGAAGCGGCGCTGACGTTCTTCCTGGTGAGCGCCGTGTTCGGCACCGCGGTGTCGCCCGAAGCGCCCAAGATCGGCGGCTTCGGCATCGGGCTCGCGATCTTCGTGGACGTCCTGATCGGTGGGTCGCTGACCGGCGCCGCGATGAATCCGGCGCGCGCGTTCGGGCCGGCGCTCGTCTCGTGGGACTGGCACGGCCAGGCGATTTACTGGATCGGGCCGCTGATCGGCGCGCTGGCCGCGGCAGGTGTTTGGAAGTGGGTGCTCTTGCCGCGGGATCCTACGAACATCTAGAGCAGCTCCGCTACCGCCGGGGCGAAGTACGTGAGGATGATGTCCGCCCCGGCGCGCCTGATGGAGTACAGCGACTCCCACATGGCGCGCGTCTCGTCGAGCATGCCGCGCGCCGCGGCGGCCTTGATCATCGCGTACTCGCCGCTCACCTGATACGCCGCCAGCGGCGCGCCGAATTCCTCCTTGGCGCGCCGCACGATGTCGAGACACGGCCCCGCCGGCTTCACCATCAATAAGTCCGCCCCCTCCGCCACGTCGAGCCGCATCTCCCGCAGCGCCTCATCGCCGTTGGTGACCGCCATCTGGTAGCCCTGGCGATCGCCGAACTGCGGCGTCGAGCCCGCCGCCTCGCGGAACGGGCCGTAAAACGCCGACGCGAACTTCGCGGCATACGACAAGATCGGAATGTGCGCGAAGCCCGCCGCGTCCAGCGCCTTGCGGATACCCGCCACGCGCCCGTCCATCATGTCGCTCGGCGCCACGACGTCAACGCCCGCCCGCGCCTGCACCACCGCGACTTTGCCGAGCAGGTACACCGACGCGTCGTTGTCCACCGCGCCGTCCTTGATCACACCGCAGTGGCCGTGATCGGTGTACTCGCACAGGCAGACATCACCGATCACGAGCAAACCTGGGACCGCGCGCTTCACGGCGCGGATCGCCTGCTGCACGATGCCCTGTTCGTCGTAGGCTTCGGAGCCGGTGCCGTCCTTGGCCGCGGGCAGGCCGAACAGCGTGATGGCGCCAAGCCCGAGCTTCGCGGCCCGCTCCGCGTCCCTGACCAGCTCGTCGACCGACGTCTGATAGACACCCGGCAGCGTCGGCACCTCCGCGCGCACGCCTTCGCCGTGCCGCACGAACAACGGCCAGACGAGCTGCGCCGGATCGAGCCGCGCTTCCTGAACCAGGCGGCGCAGCTCGGGCGTGCGCCGTAACCGGCGCATGCGGAGAGTCGGGAACGTGCTCATCGCGCGAGAAACTTCCCTGCACCCTGCTCTTGGAGCAAGCGGGCGACCGTCCGGCCCGCCGCGGCGGGATCGGCGGGGTCGATCTCCGCCGATGCCGTGAGCTGAATCGTTCCATCGGGCGCCGTGACTCTGCCGTAGAGCCGACCCTTCCCCGTTCCCCCTTCCCCAGTCCCCGCCGTATACGCTGCTACCGGCGCCTGACACCCGCCGCCCAGCGTCGCCAGCAGCGTCCGCTCTGCCGTCACGCCCATCGCCGACGGCGGATGCGCGAGCGGGGCGAGCGCGGCGGCCGTGCGGGCATCGTCCGCGCGCAGCTCGAGGCCGAGCGCGCCCTGACCCGGTGCGGGCATCACTTCGAGCGGATCGAGGCGCGCGGCGATTTTTCCGTCGAGCCCCAGGCGCGTGAGTCCCGCGCACGCGAGCAGCGCCGCGTCCAGCTCGCCTTTCGCCAGCACTTTGTCCACGCGCGTCGGCACGTTGCCGCGCAGCGGCACCAGATCGAGATCGGGACGCAAATGGCGCACCTGGGCCACGCGTCGCAGGCTCGACGTGCCGAGCTTGGCCCCCGCGGGCAGCAGCGCCAGCGTCGCACCGGCGCGCGCGATGAGCGCGTCGCGCGTGTCGGCGCGCTCGGGCACGGGGCCGAGCACCAAGCCGTCGGGCAGCTGAGTGGGAAGATCTTTGAGGGAATGGACTGCGACATCGATGGACGTGGCCAGCAGGGCGTCTTCGATTTCCTTGGTGAAAAACCCCTTGCCCTCCATCTGTTGAAACGGCCGGTCGACTTCCGCGTCGCCGCGCGTCTTGATGACGACGATCTCGGCCGCGGTGCCGTGGCGCGCCAGCTCGGCCTTGACCCACTCCGCCTGCCACAGCGCCAGCTTGCTGCCGCGCGTGCCGATGCGCATCGCGGTCACCGCACCCCGCCCGCGAAGTGCCGCACCATCGCCTGCACCAGGCCGGGCGCCGTGTACTCCACCGCTTCGATGGCGACCGGCAGGCCGAGCTCCCGGGCGGTAGCGGCCGTGACGGGGCCGATCACCGCGGCCGCGTAGCGCGACTGCACGGCCGCGTCGCGCCCCACCAGCTCCACGAAGTGCTGCACCGTGGACGACGACGTGAACGTCACCACGTCCACCCTGCCCGCCGCGAGCTGCGCTGCGAGATCGGCGCCGTCGGTCTGCTCGGCGACGGTGCGGTACACCGGGATCACGTCTACCACGGCGCCCAGCGCGCGCAAGCCATCGGGCAGCGCGTCGCGCGCCTGCTCGGCGCGCGGCAGCAGGACCCGCGCGCCTCTGAGCGAGCCCCGCTCCGCCAGGGCCACCACCACCGACTCGGCCACGAACTTGGGTGGCACGAGCGCCGGCGCGATGCCGCGCTCGGTCAGCGCCGCCGCCGTGGCGGGGCCGATCGCGGCCACCGGACGGGCGGCGAGCGCGGCGGTCGCGATGCCCCAGCCGGCCAAGCGGTCGCACACGACGTCCACCGTGTTACGACTGGTGAACACGATCCAGCTGTAGCGGGAGAGGTCGGCGAGGGCGGCGCGCAGGGGGGTGAGGTCGGGCAGCGGCTCGATACGGATCACCGGGGCCGCGATGACCTCGGCGCCCAGCGCGGTCAGGGCGCCGGCCAGCTCGTCCGCCTGCGCGCGCGCGCGGGTGACGACGATCCGCCGCCCCGCGAGCGGTTGCGACTGCGACGCCGCTGTCATGCGTGGTTGCAATCTCACCCCGCCCAAACCCATTATGCAAGCAATGTGGCGCTCATTGGAAGCCGCACTCGCCAATTTCGCCGGCCGCCGCGCGGCCGCGTGCCAGCGGTACGCCCCCGGTCGCGCCGACTGGTGGCTGCGGTTGGCGTGCAGCATTACGCCGACGTTCGCCGAGCCGTTCCGCGCGCTGGTCCACCTGCGCCGCTCGCGCGACGACCGGCTGGGCGCGGTGACGGCGGCCCGCGAGGCGATCGACCGCTTCCCCGAGAACCCCGACGCCTGGATGCTGCTGGGCGAGGCCTACGAGATGGCCTTCCGGCAACCCGAGGCGCTGTCGGCGTACGAGCGCGCGCTGTCGCTCGAGGAGCGCGCCGACGCGGCGCTCGCGGCCGGTGTCCTGTACCGGCGCGCCGGCCGGGCCGCCGAGGCGGCGGCGCGGTTCGCGCGCGCGTACGCGGCGGGCGCGGGGGCGGAGGCGTTGTGGGAGAACGCCGCGGCGCTGTTCGCCGCCGGTGACGAGCACGCCGCCGAGGAGGCGCTGACCCTCTGGGCGACGCAGGTGCCGGACGGCTTCGAGCGGCTGACGGAAGCGCGCGCCGCGGCGCGCGCGGGACGGCGGAGCTAGCGGCCGCGCGTGCGGCGGTACAACGAGGCGGCGTACGCCAGCACGATGATCGCCGTCACGATGTACGCCGCCACCATGTAGCCCGCGTTCTGGGGAATGTTCTCAGGCATGGGCGTCTCCTTCCCCCACCGCGTAGCGCTGCATCACGAACCCGATGTACAGCAGCGTGAACACCCCGAACGAATACAGCAGCGTCACCAGCATCACCCCCGGCAGCGACGGCGCCGACGGCTTCAGCACGATGGGCTGGGGGTGCAGCGTGCGGAACAGATAAACGCTGAGATGAATGAAGGGCAGCAGCACCGTCCCGCAGATCCCCAGCACGGCCGAATAGCGGCCCCGCATGCCCGGGTCGGCTACGGCCTGCCGGAGCAGCAGATACCCTATATAAAGGAAGAAGAGGAACAGGGTGAGCGTGAGGCGGGCGTCCCAGGTCCACCAGGTCCCCCACACCGGCCGGGCCCACAGGGGCCCCGTCGTCAGCATCACCACACAGAAGGCGGTGCCCACCTCGGCCGAGGCGGCGGCGAAGCGGTCGAAGCGCGGATCCTTGAGCAGCAGGTAGAGCACGCTCGCCAGTCCGACCAGGCCCATGGCGAGCATCGCCGACCAGGCCGCCGGCACGTGCAAGTAGAAGATTTTCTGGGCCGCGCCCTGGAACCGCTCCAGCGGCGTGAAAGCGAGGGCGCGGATGTAGACGCCCACCAGCAGGAGCAGCGCCACCACCGTCACCGCGCGACCGCGCGAGGCAAGCGTCATTCTTCCACCGTCGCAGGGAAAAGAAGCGTGGACAGGCCGATGAACACGATGTCGTAGGCCGCGAGCAACTTCAAGTACCCCAAAGACTCGTCCAGGGGACGGCCCGTGAAGAGCTTCGCCGTGGCGAGTACCGCGAGCACCAGCGGCGGAATTGAAAAGGGTAGCTGCAACACCGGCAGCATCAGCTCCGCGAAGCGCGTGCGGATCACCATCGCGCTGAACAGCGTTCCCACGGCCACGAAGCCGATGGTCGAGAGCGCGATCAGCCCCGCCAGCGCCGGCAGGACGTGCCCCACCGGCACATTGAAGAACACGACGAACAGCGGCAGCCCCACCGCCTCGACCAACCCGACGAACGCGAGATTGGCGAACAGCTTGCCGAGGTAGATGCTGCGGCGACTGATCGGCGTGAGCAGCAACCCCTCGAGCGCCTGGTTCTCGAGCTCGAGCTGGAACGCGCGATTCAAGGCCAGCATCGCGGCGAATGTGAACGTGACGCAGAGAATGCCGGGCGCGAGATCCAGCACGGCGGTGGCCGTGGGGTCACGCCCGAAGTTGAACACGATCAACACCAGCACGGTGAAGACCAGCGTCGAGACGAACGCCGTGCGGCTGCGCAGCTCGATCACCAGATCCTTGCGGGCGATGTTCCAGGCGTGCCGGAGCAGGTCAGACATGACCCACCGCCTTGCGGTACGCCTCGGCGATCTCCGCCGCCCCGCGCCGTGCGCGCGGCGCATGCTCCACGAACTTGCCGCGCACCTGGAATGCGATCTCGGAAGCCAGCTCGGCGCCCTCTTCCACGTTGTGCGTCGCGATCACCACCGAGCGCCCGGCCGCCGCATACTCCACGAGCAGCCGCCGGAAGTCGCCCGCTGCGGCGAGATCGAGGCCCGTGAACGGCTCGTCCAGCAGCAATACCGTGGGTTCGTGGACCAAGGCGCGCGCGATCGTGGCGCGCTGCGCCAAGCCGCGCGACAGCGCCTGCACGGGTTGATCCGCCCGGTCGGCGAGACCGAGCTGCGCCATCAAGCGATCGGCGCGCCGCGCACGCTCGGCGGCCGGCACGTCGTACAGCGATGCCCAGAACAACAGGTTCTCGCGCACGGTCAGGTGATTGTAGAGGTGCGTCTGATGGCCGATCCAGCCGATGGCGCGGCGGCCGCCGTCGATCTGGACGGACCCCGACGCCGGGTGGATCAATCCGGCGAGCGTCTTGAGCAGCGTGGTCTTCCCGGCGCCGTTGGGGCCGAAGATGACGAGCGTGCGGCCGGGCTGCAGTGAGAAGGTGATGCCGTCGAGGGCCCACACCGGCCCGTAGGCGTGCCGCAGCGCTTCAGCGCGCAGCATTGATGCGGGCGGCCAGCTCGTTCAAGTCGAACGGCTTGACCAGATAGCCGCTGTGGCCCAGGTCGAGCACGTTCATGAGGGGTTCCATGCTGACGTACGCGGTCGTCACCACCACGGGGAGCGCGGGGTGGCTCTCGCGCACGCGCTGCAGCAGGGCGATGCCGTCGGTGTCGGGAAGGCGGAGGTCCAGCACCATCACTTCAGGCGAAAACTCGGCCAGCTGCGTCAGGGCCTCGGCGCCGGTGGCCGCGAATGCCAGCTCGAACTGGTCGGCGAAGAACCGCTGGTAGGAGGCGCGCAACGCCTGCTCATCCTCGACGATCAGGACGCGGCGGCGTGGAGCTCGAGCGGCCATGGGGCGAATATAACCGCCCCGGTCAGTGGTTGCCGTTCTCCAATTCGAACAGGTCGTCGAGCTTGGTCAGCACCAGGAGGAACCGCAATTCCTCGTTGGCGCCGCGCAGGCACACCGTCTGACGCCGCTCCGCCGCCTTGCGCTGGATCAGCATCAGCGCGCCCAGCCCGGCGCTGTCCACCTGACGCGTGGCGGACAGGTCGATCACCAGCCGGCCGCTGCCTTCCGGCAGCTCGTCGAGCAGATCCGTCGCGGCACGGCGAAACGACGTGCGCGTATCGAGGCTCAACGCCTCGGGGGCGGCGAGAATCTTTTCCGTCGAACGTGCAGACACCAAGGTCGTACCCTCCATGTTCGGCTCCATCGGGTTCATACGGAGGGACAATGCCACTTCGGTGCCACACAACTAAGCTGCGGTATATCAAGCGCTTGTCAAAGCTCGGTGACCGGTCTCACCCCGGCGGCAGTCGCAGAGCCCGGGGCCAGCGGCAATCTGCAATGGACTCGCCGCCACGCTTGACCACGGCCGAGCCTGGGGTCATACCTTAGGCCATGAGCGAGCGCATCGAGACGTTACTGCACGAGCAGCGCACCTTCCCGCCGCCGGAGTCGTTTCGCCGCAAGGCTCACGTGCATGATGCGGCCGTCTACGAGCGCGCCCGCGCGGATCGTGAAGGCTACTGGGCCGACTGGGCGCGCCAGCTCGAGTGGATCCGCCCCTGGGACCGGGTGCTCGAGTGGCGACCGCCGCACGCCAAGTGGTTCGTGGGCGGCAAGCTCAACGTTTCGGCCAACTGCCTCGACCGTCACGTCCGCGGCGCCAAGCGCGACAAAGTCGCCCTGCACTGGGAGGGCGAGCCGGGCGACATCCGGCGCATCACCTACGGCGAGCTGCACGCCGAGGTGAACCGCTGCGCCAACGCCCTGAAGCAGCTCGGCGTGGCGCGCGGCGACCGCGTCGCGATCTACATGCCGATGGTGCCGGAGGTGGCGGTCGCGATGCTCGCCTGCGCGCGCATCGGCGCGCCACACACGGTGGTGTTCGGTGGCTTCTCGGCCGAGTCCCTGCGCGATCGTATCACCGACGCCCAGGCCAAGGTGCTCGTCACCGCCGACGGCGGCTATCGCCGCGGCACGGTGGTGCCG
Organism: Gemmatimonadales bacterium; assembly: GCA_035576905.1. Taxonomy (GTDB): domain Bacteria; phylum Gemmatimonadota; class Gemmatimonadetes; order Gemmatimonadales; family GWC2-71-9; genus DATLWA01. Next base: position 8,472 of record DATLWA010000316.1, on the reverse strand, counting down.
CTCAAGCAGAACGCCGATGAAGCGGTCAAAGACTGCCCCACCATCAAGAAAGTCGTGGTGCTGAAGCGGGTGGGCCAGGACGTTCCGATGACCGCCGGCCGCGACGTGTGGTGGCACGACGTCGTGCCCCTGGCCGCGGCGCAGTGCGAGCCCGAAGCGATGGATTCCGAAGATCCCCTCTACATCCTCTATACCTCGGGGACCACCGGAAAACCCAAGGGCATTCTGCACACCACCGGTGGCTACCTCACACAGGCCTACGCCACCACCAAGTGGGTGTTCGATCTCACCGACGACGATGTGTTCTGGTGCACGGCGGACGTGGGCTGGGTGACGGGCCATTCGTACGTCGTCTACGGCCCGCTCGCGCTCGGCGTGACGCAGGTGATGTACGAGGGCGCGCCCGACCATCCGGTCCGCGATCGCTTCTGGGACATCTGCCAGCGCCACGGTGTGACCGTGTTCTACACGGCGCCGACGGCGATCCGCGCGTTCATGAAGTGGGGCGTCGATCTGCCGGCGAAGCACGACCTGTCACGCCTGCGGCTGCTCGGGTCGGTGGGCGAACCGATCAACCCGGAAGCGTGGATGTGGTATCACGAACACATCGGCGGGAAGCGCTGCCCCATCGTCGACACGTGGTGGCAGACGGAGACAGGCGGCATCATGATCACGCCGTTGCCGGGCGTCACCGTCACCAAGCCCGGCTCGGGCACAATTCCCTTCCCGGGCATCGACGCCGATCTGCTGGACGGTGAAGGCAAGCGCGTCGAAGTAGGCGGCGGCTACCTCGCGATCACGTCGCCGTGGCCCGGGATGGCGCGGACCATCTGGGGCGACGACGAGCGCTACCGCAAGGTCTATTGGAGCAAGTGGCAGAACACCTACTTCCCCGGAGACGGCGCCAAGCGCGACGAGGACGGCTACTTCTGGATCCTCGGCCGCGTGGACGACGTGCTCAACGTCGCGGGCCACCGCATCGGTACGATGGAAGTGGAGAGCGCGCTGGTGGATCATCCCGCGGTGGCCGAAGCCGCCGTGGTGGGCCGCGCGCACGAGCTCAAGGGTCAGGCGCTGGCGGCGTTCGTCACGTTGAAAGAAGGCAAGAAGCCCGACGACACGCTGCGTGAGGAGCTGAAGGCGCACGTCGCCAAGAAAATCGGCGCGCTGGCCCGTCCCGACGACATCCTGTTCACGGCGGATCTGCCGAAAACGCGCAGCGGCAAGATCATGCGGCGGCTGCTCAAGGACATCGCGGAAGGACGAACGCTGGGTGACACCACCACGCTCGCCGATCCGGCGGTCGTGGACCGCCTCAAGACACAGTACGAGGCCGACGAGACCTGAGGGCCGCGGGCAGCGCCACGAACCAGATCAGCGTGATGATCACGGCGGAGCCGAGGCACCAGCGGCACCACGCGTGGATGACGAACGCCTCGAGGCCGGTGAGATAAGCCGTGAACGCGAAGCCCAGTGTCGCCATGACGGCGAGGGCCGTCGTCGGCCAGCGCTGCGCGGCGAAACGCGGGTGCAGTCCGGTCAGGCAGACGGCGAACAGCGCGGCGTAGCCCAGCACTCCGTAGAGCGCGACCGGCTGCCCCAACAGCACGGCGTAGGGACTCGCCTGCACCACTTCGCACCCGCCCGTGCCGCACTTCAGCTCGCCGTAGACGCCGATCTTATAGAGATAGAGGTAGAGCGCGACGAACAACCCCGCGAGCGCGAGGACCGCGATCACCTGCCGGTGGCGCATCAGCGGCGCGTAGTGCGGTTGGCGATCAGACTGTCCACGTACGCCTTGAAGCCGTCCGACGTGGCGCGCCCGGGGTAGGACCGGCCGTTCACGAAGAAGGTGGGCGTGCCGTTCACGCCCAGTTGCTCACCTTCCAGATAGCTGGCGGCGATGCGGCCGGCGTATTTCTGTGTCTGCATACAGGCGTCGTACTTCGCGAGGTCCACGCCCGTGGCCTGGGCGAAGCCGCGGAACAAGCCGCTCACATCCCGCCCGGTCTGGGCCCAGTCGTGGTGCATGAACAAACTGTCCGCCATCGGCCAGAACTTGCCCTGCTCACCGGCGCACTCCGCCGCCAGCGCGGCGTAACGCGCGTTGGGGTGGGCGGGGATTCGCAGCGGGTAATCGCGGATGCGCCACCGCACCTTGCCGGTGGTGATCAGCTGTTCCTTGATCGTGGGAAACTGGATCGTGGCGAAGATGGCGCAGATCGGGCACTCGTAGTCCACATACTCGACGACCTCGACCGGCGCCGAGTCCGAGCCCAGGGTGTTGCCCTTGAAGCCGTCGTTGGCCGGGGGCACGTCGGACACCGCGCTGACGCTGCCGGCCTTGGTCTTGCCCGCCATATAGAGCAGCGCCCCGCCGATCACGGCCACAGCGACCAGCAACAGGTAGAACCGCTTCATGCCTCGTCGGACCTCCGCCAGGGTTGGTCGTCTGCATCGTCGTCGAAGGTGAGCTCGGCCCGGCGCCGCGCCTCGTCCACGATGCGGCGGCTCTCGGCCACCTCGGGCGAGTCGTAGGTCGCCCGAACTTCATAGTGGAACAGCTCGCTGCGCGCGGTGCCCAGGAGTTTCTGCAGGTCCGGCGACGACTCCAGCAGCCGGCCGGCGCGGTCGAGCTCCTGAATCCGCTCCGCCAGTCCTCGCAACAGCGCCACCAGCCGCTGCACGCGCTCCGGACCGTAGGTTTCCTCGCTCACGCCTCTAGTATACACCGGCGCTCGAGCGGTCGCCGGTTTGCACCGCCTCCCACGACCTATTAGATTGCCGCGCCGACAGACGACCCTCGAAAGGAGCACCCCTAGATGGCCAAGAAGCGTAGCGAACCCAAGAAAGCCACCCCCACGACGTTCGAGCAGGCCCGCGACGAGCTATTCTCTCACATCCTCCGCTGTGGCGTGTTGGAAGCCACGCTCGAGCACCAGAAAGAGTGGTTTGACGACACCATGCTCTATCTGAGTGACCGGTACGTGGATCTGACCGCGGACGAAGTGCAGCAGCTGCGGGTGCTGGGCGAGCGGTACTGCCGGCCGGTGATGGGCCGGGCCGCCGTCGTCGGCGCGGACGCCTGAGCGGCACATAGATTTCGCAGGCGGTGAGGGGCGCTCCCAACGGAGCGCCCTTTTCGTTACCACCTTCTTCTACCACCAAGACGGAAACCGCCGCCACCGCCACCCCGCGGCGACCCGCACGCCGCCCCCCAACCCCACTTCGACGAACCAGCCGCGGCGCCGCCCCGCGGCCGCCTCGGCACCGAGCTGGGCCGTAGCCCACGCGGCGCCCCGCTCATGCCGGGCCCCCGCGTAGGCCAGCCCCAGGCCGCCCGAGAGGGTCACGCCGGTCCGCGCGCTTGGCGTGACGACGAACTGCGCCGTGGCATCGAGGCGCACCGCCGCTTGCCCGTCGCGCGCGCCCGCCGCGCCCGCCACCGCGCCGCGCATTTGGCCGCTCGGCCGGTGCGCCAGCTCCAGCCCCGCGCCCCAAAACGTGTAGCGCGCCGCCACGGCGGTGACGCCCATGCTCCATTCGGTAGCTGCGAGCTGGGCGCCCGCCGCGGGGACGAGCGTCGTGAGCGCCCAGCCCAGGGCGGCCAGACTACGCAATGCGGATGGCGTAATCGACGGCGATGTCCGGCGCCAGCGACGCGAGCACCGAGCAATACTTCTCGATCGAGAGATCGACGGCGCGGCGCACGTTGGTCTCGTCCGCGCCCGCGCCCGACACGGTGAAGTCGAAATGAATGGCCGTGTAGCGGCGCGGGTGTTCCTCGCGCCGCGTCCCGCGCACGCCGATGTCGAGCGCGCGCAGCTGCACGCGCGACTTCTCGAGGATGCCCACGATGTCCGCGGCGGTGCAGGTCGCCGCCGCCACCAGCAGCAGCTCCACCGGCGACGTCGCTTGCTTGCTGTCGCCGTCCACCGCCACCGCCGGCCGGCCGGCGGGCCCGCCCTCGAACACCAGTCCCTCGCGCCAACGCACCGACACCGTCGCCTCGCGTGCCACGGTCAGTTCCCCCGCCGGGTGGTGAGGCCGATGTAGATGCGATTGTGGCGCAGCGCATCCATCGCGTGGTACTCGAGCAGCCAGTTGAACGTCGAGTGGTAGTGCAGCTCGAACCCGAACACGAGATTCAGCCAGATGGCCGGGCAACTGGGATCGGTGCCGCAGCTCTCGTGGCCCGCGATGCTCAGGCCGGTGCCCAGGTAGGGAATCGCCGGCTGGTTGTCGTCGGTGAAGCGGTACAGCACTTCCCCGCTCGCGACGAACGAGTTGACGCCGTTGAACACGCCGATCTCACCCGACGGGCGCAGGCGCGCGCGCGGCGTGAACAGGTCACCCGCGTCGAGGGTGATACCGAAGACCATCTGGCTGGGGCTGCGCAGATCGATGCCGCCGCGCGTGCCGAACCCGAACAAGCCGATGCGCGTGCCGGTGGTAGACTTCGCGCCCACCTGCGGCGGACGGAATTCCTGCGCCGCCGCCCCGCTCACCCCACCCGCCCCCAGGGCCGCAAGCCAGAGACCGACCGCCACCACGCACGCCTGTCGCATCGTCCCTCCCTTTACCGAGGATGCACCGCTCGCGCCGCCGCGCGGCCGTAGTCCCAGATGGCGTACACCGAAACGGCGCCGGTGGCCCACGCCAGCGGCCGCACCAGCGGCGATGCGGCGATGAACGCCACCAGCGTCAACAGCTGCCCCACCGTCACCGCTTTACCCCCCGCCCGCGCCGGTAACGCCACGGGGCGGCGCAGCATCCAGGATCCCGCGAAGCCCAGCGCCGCCACGATGTCGCGCAGCAGCACCGCCGCGATTTCGAGCGGATGCAGGCCGCCGCGCGTCGCGACCACCACGAAGGCGGACACCATGAACGCCTTGTCCGCGACCGGATCGATGAACGGCCCCACCCGCGAGCCCCCGAAGCGCCGCGCCAAAATGCCGTCGAAAAAATCCGACGCCGCGGCGACCGCCACCACCGCCAGTTGGGCGGCGGGCTCGCGCAAGAACGGAAACACCACGGCCAATGGAAGCCGAAGCGCCGTCAGGACATCCGCGACTGTGAACCACGGTTTCACTTGCCCCTCCCCCGAGCGCCGCGTAGCTTCACGCCGTGGACCTCAATCTGCTGAAGCAGGCGGCGGTTTTCCAAGACCTGGACGAGGGAGAGCTGGCCCGCGTCGCCGAGGTGTGCCGCGAGCAAAAGTTCACGGTCAACCAGCCCATCTTCAAGGAAGGGGAGCCGGGCAACCGGCTCTTCATTATATCTGAGGGTGAAGTCCGCATCTCGCGGACCATCCCCGGCTCGGGCGAAGAGGCGCTGGCAATCCTCAAGAAGGGCGCCTGCTTCGGCGAGATGTCGGTGTTCGACCGCTCCGAGCGCTCCACCGACGCGATCGCCAACACGAGCTGCACGCTGTTCACCATCTCCCGCTCGGACTTCGAGCTGCTGGTGGACTTCAACCGCGATATCGCCTACAAGGTGCTGTGGTCCGTGGTGCGGCTGCTGTGCGCCCGGCTGCGCGTGACGAACGACAACCTGCGGTCGTTCCTCGCGATGTCGATGTTCTGAGTGGTCACCGCGGTCATTCCGTGCGGCGGCCAGGGTACCCGCATCGCCGCCGTCGCCCGCGGCCTCCCCAAAGAATTGCTCCCCGTCGCCGGCAAGCCGCTGCTCGAATGGACGCTCGAGGAGGCGGCCGCCGCCGGGCTCACGCGCGCCGTCGTGGTCAGTAGCCCCGACAAAGCGTCTGCCCTGGAAGCGCACGTGACCGCCCGCCCGCCCGCCGGCCTGACCACCGCCATCGTCCTGCAGCCCCACGCCCGCGGCCTGGGCGACGCCATCACGTGCGCCCGCGCCGCTGTCGGCGCGGACGACGTCGCGGTGCTCCTGCCCGACAACCTCTTCACCCGCGGGCCCGCCATTCTGCCGGTGCTCGACGCGCGCCGCCGCACCGGACGGGCCGCCGTCCTGCTCGCCGAGATCCGCGCGCGCGACGCCGCTACCAAGGGCGCCACCGGCACGGTCCGCTGCCGCGCGCGCGCCGACGGCCTGCTCGACGTCGACGATCTGGCCGACAAGGGCGCGAAGGGCGGCCGCTTCGATCCGGGCGCTGCGCCCTCGGCGCTGACGGCGATCGGCCGCATGGCGTTCGGCCCCGACATTTTCGATTTACTGGAAGATATCCGCGGCACCCTGGCCCCCGGCGCCGAGCTCGACGACGTGCCGGCGTTGCAGCGCCTCGCGCGCGGCGGCCGCCTGGTGGGCGTGTTGGCCGCGGGCCCATTCTACGACGTCGGTGTACCGGAAGGGTACGCCGACGCCCTGGCTCGGCTAACCTAAGACCATTTACACTGTGATGCCCGGCATGAAACGTCTCGTCTGGTGTCTCGCGGCAGCCGGCGCCATCGCGTGCGGCGACAACGGCGGCCCGTCGGGGTCACCGCGCCTCCTGGTCAAGCCGGTGCTCGACTCGGTGTTCAAGGGCGACACCGGCACGACCCACACCGTGATCTACCTCAACACCGCCGGCGACACGGTCGCACCGGGGACGGTGCGGTGGTCGTCGCTCACCCCCACGGTGTTCACGGTCGACAGCCTCAGCGGGAAGGTCACCGCCGTGAACCCCGGCATCGCCATCCTCGTGGGCACGGCGAGCGGTGTCAGCGGCCGGGCGCTGGTGGTGGTGTCCGACACACTGCAGGTGACGGCGCTGCTCGACACGATCTACCTGCTCCCCAACGACACGATCACCATTCCCGTGACGGTGCAGCGCAAGGGCGGCAGCCCGCCGGCGGCGACGTTCGGGCCGTCCCCCAACAGCGCCATCTACACCATCGACACGGCGTCTGGCCTCGTCACCAGCGTGGCCTCCGGGAATCCCGTGCGGTACGTCGTCCACGCCGGTGCGAAGGCCGATACCGGCGCCATCGTCGTACGCGCCGCCGACACCGCCAGCGCCAACAGCCGGTCCTTTTTCAGCGTGTCGGGCACGGCCAACCGGCGCGCGGGCGGCTTGGCGTACGCCATCAATTACAACCAGCACGGCGGCGCGCCCGCGTTTCAGCTCCGCGCCTACGCCCAGAACGGCAACGCCCTGCTCGACAACGTGCTGTTCGCCATGGTGAGCGCGGCGGACACGGCGACCGCGTTCGTGATCGATTCGCTCTCGCCGCTCGAGGCGTTCGGCGCGAGCGCCGACCCGGTGTGCCGCCCGCCGCGCGCCTGGGCGACCTGGACGACTTACTCCGTGAGTCCGTCGGTGACGGGCCTGTCGCGCCACACGGGGCAGCTGATCATCACCAAAGTGGTGGCCGCGCCGGGCGGGACGGCGCTGAGCGGCCGGTTCCAGTTCCGCGCCCAGCGCACCGACATGTATAAGGACGCGCTCGGGGCCGTGACGGTGCTGGGCACGTTCGTGGCGCCGCTCTACACCAACCTCACGGCCTGCCCCTAAGGTGCATCTCGAGCACGGCTTCGCCGACCTGGGGGGCATCCCGGGGCCGCGCTTGAGCGACACCGCGGGCCTGGCGGGCCTGCTGCTCGCCGCCGCCAACGCCGCCGGACTCGATCCGGCCAGCGCGCCGCTGGTCAAGCAAGGGCCCCGCGGCGTGGCCGCGTTCCTGCCGTGTCACAGCGGTTACGTGGCGCTCCACGCCGTGCCGGACGAGGGGCTGTGCTTCGTGGACGTGGCGGGGCTCGGCCCCGTGCATCCGCAACGCGGCCTCGACATCGTGGCCAAACGCCTGGGCGCCCGCGCGACGCGCACCGACACGCGCCGTCGCGGCGCCGTGACCCAACCCATCGAACCGGAGCGTCTATGAACCGCTTCACCCCCTACGCGGCCGTCGTGCTGCGTCTCGCGGTGGGTCTCGTCTTCCTGCATCACGGCATCATGAAGCTGCACAACGGCATCCCGGCGACCGCCGAGTTCCTGCACGGCCAGGGCATTCCGTTCGCCACCATCGGCGCCACGGTCGTGATCGGCGTGGAAACGATCGGCGCCGGGTGCGTCCTGCTGGGAATCCTGACGCGCGTCTGGGCCGCCGCTATGGCGTTCGAGATGGCCGTCGCCAGTCTGGTGGTGGTGCTGCCGAGCGGCCGTTGGCCGGAGCTGGAAGGGCTGCTTTTCGCGGGCGCGTTGGCGCTGGTGGCGCTGGGCGACGGGCCGCTGTCGCTCGCGGTGGGCTTCAAGCGGGTGTGATGCGCCGCTAGTGCAGGATTCTTAACAGCCCCGCGTCCGCACTTCCCCGGATGAAGCTCTCCGGGTCGGTCGTGGGGATCATCACCCCGGTTTGCTGGCGGCCGCGCTGCGCCGTGGCGGCCATGTAGTCCTCGAGCGAGCCGCCGGCATACTCCGCCGCATCGTCCTTCATCTGCCGGACGATCTCTTCGAAGGTCCCCACATAGGTCTCGCCCGCGAGCGTGCTGACGCGGTGCACTTCGCCGGGCCCGGAG
>DATLWA010000315.1:0-2479 GCA_035576905.1 Gemmatimonadales bacterium | reverse complement strand
GGCGGCGGCGATCGCCATCGGCGTGCTGTGCGCCGGCGTGAGCTACACCGCCATCCAGCTGCGCGCCGCCCGCGGCCGCATCGACGACTCGCTCGACGTGTTCTCCTGCCATGGCCTCGCCGGCATGGCGGGCGCGTTACTCACCGGCGTGTTCGCGACCAAGCTCGCGAATCCCGCCGGCGCGGACGGCCTGCTCGCGGGCCACCCCGCTCAGCTGGGTGTGCAGGCGCTCGCGGTCGCCGCCGCCGCCGCTCTCTCGGGCATCGGCACGTTCGGGATCCTCAAGCTCGTGCTGGCCATCGTGCCCATGCGGGCGGGCGTGCACGAGGAGCTGCGCGGCCTCGACCTGAGCGAGCACGGCGAAGAGGCGTACTTCGGCGAGGAGCTGGGCGTGCTGGCGCGGCCGGGGGCGGGGTTGGGCGACAGCGTCATCGTGGCCCACGCGCCGGAAACGTTGCAACCTGAGGCCGCCGTGACGACTCTGTGACCTGACGCGTGTCGCAACCGTGACGGAGCAAGCGGAGGATTGAAAGACTCCCTTCCGTCACGAGGCTCGTTATGCGCGCCGTCGCTTCTCTCAGTACCGCTCTCGTCGTTCTCACCCACATCGCCGCAGCTCAAGACGGCTCGCTCGCGGGCCGCATCGCCGACACGACCGGCGCGGCAATCCCCGGCGCCGTCGTCATCCTGCGCGGCACGCGCTTCGGCGCCAGCGCCGACGCCAGCGGTCGCTACACGATGCGCTCGTTGCCACCGGGCTCCTACACCGCCGTCGCCCGCCGTCTCGGCTTCGCCGCCGATTCCGCGACGGTCACCGTGTCGGGCGGTCCGCTCACGCAGAATTTCGTGTTGCGCCCGGCGGCCACGCTGCTCAGCGGGGTGGAAGTCCGCGCTTCGCCGCGTCTGAACGAGACGCGCGCCTCGGCGCTCGAACACCAACGCACGGCCGACAACATCGTATCGGTCTTGTCGGGCGACGAGATTCGCGCGCTCCCCAACGGCAACGCCGCGGAAGCCGCCGCGCGCATTCCCGGCGTATCGACCGAGCGGGACGAAGGCGAAGGCAAGTTCGTGCAGATTCGCGGCACCGAGCCGCGGCTCTCCAACGTCACCGTCGACGGCGTCCATATCCCGGGCACCGAAGAAGGCGACCGCATTCCCAAGCTCGACGACGTGCCGTCGGACCTGCTCGCGGCCGTCGCCGTCTCCAAGACGCTCACAGCCGACATGGACGCCGATGCGATCGGCGGCTCGGTGGATCTCGTCACCAAGACCCCCGACGGCGCGCCGCGCGGCTACATCGCCGGCCAGTTCGGCCAGAGCTCGCTGCTGAGCCATCGCCAGGGCCAGGGTGGGTTCGCCTACGGGGGACGCTACGGCGAGGGCGGCCGGCTCGGCTTCCTGATCGGCGGCTCGGCCGACCGCAACGACCGCGTCATCAACGATGTCGAGCCCGCCTGGGCGGTGGACAACACCGGCCGCTCCTATCCGGTCGAATGGGACCAGCGCGATTACGCCTACGATCGCACCCGCTACGGCCTGGGCGGCGCGCTCGACTATCGCTTCGGCGACGGCTCGACGGCATTCCTGAAGGGCATGTGGAGCCTCTTCAATAACTGGGGCACGCGCTACCGCTGGGATGTGGCGACCGCGAACGACTCGGCCGCCGCCGCGACCCCCACGAGCGGCATCGGCACCGGCGCCACGTTCGTGCGCGAGGTCCAGAGCCGCCGCCCCACCGAGCAGCTCTACGGCGTCACGCTGGGCGGCACCCGCCCGGCGGGCCGCTTCCTGCTGGACTACTCACTGAACGTCAGCGGCACCCGCAAGTCGGTCGTCGGGTACCGTTCGTCGGACTTCGAGTGGGACGGTCCCGGCGGCAACGGCGTGGCGCTCGCCTACGACGCGTCGAACCGCGCGGCGCCGACCTTCCATTTCCTGAACGGCGGCGATTCCACCGCGGCGATGACGCCCGCGAATTACGGCATGACGAAGTACTCGACGTCCGACGGGCTCACCGCCGGACGCGACATCGGCGGCGCGTTGAACGCGCTGCTGCGCTACCGCCTGGGTCAGCACGACGCCGCACTCAAGCTGGGGTTCAAGCTGCGCGATGAACACCGGAACTTCACCGATCGCAGCGGCAAGTTCGCGACCGACAGCACGGTACTGCTCACGCCGCTCGTGGGGTCGTTCTCCGATCCCGACTACTACTCCGCCGTCGCGTCCGGATTCCAGCTCGGCCCGGTGCCCGACGCCAACGCCACCAGTGGCTGGGAATCGGCGCATCTCGGCTACTTCATCGACAAGACGGACAGTGTGGGGAACGCGCTGTCGAGCTTCGGCGGCGGCGAGCGCGTGTACGCCGGGTACGCGATGCAGGACGTGGACTACGGCGCGTTGCACCTCAACCTCGGCCTGCGCGTGGAGGTCACCCGCGCCGCCTACAGCGGTCACGTCGCCTCCACACCCGCCGACT
>DATLWA010000314.1:0-5133 GCA_035576905.1 Gemmatimonadales bacterium | reverse complement strand
GCGGTGTCGAGTCGCGAGCCGGAGCGCGCCGCTTGCACCGCGCCCAGCACGATGCCGAACAGATAGGTGAAGAACAGCGACACGGCGACGAGCTCCGCCGTCAGGGGCCACGCCGTGGCCAGCATGGTGCGCACGGGTCGCCCCGACGCGATGCTCGCGCCCCACTCGCCGCGGACGAAAGCGGCGACCCACGTCGCATACTGGATGGGCAGGGGCCGGTCGAGTCCGAGTGTGTGGCGCTGGGCCGCGACCTGGGCGGGCGTCGCCGCCGGCCCGAGCAACAGCTCGGCGGGATCACCGGGAGCGGTGTGCAGCAATACGAACGTGAGCGTGACGACGCCCGCGATGACGGCGATTCCGGTGGCGAGACGGACGGCGAGGCGGGTGAGCACGACCGCAATTTTGCGCCGCTGCGCGGCCGCCGCTAGAATGCACGCGTGACCGGACGGGTACGCGCCGCATTCTGGCTCGCGGGAGCGCTGTGGGGATGTGGGGCGGCGGACGGCGCGGCGCGCCGCGGCCGCACGGTGCTGTACGCCTCGGGCGCCGACCTGCAGAGCATCAATTCGTTGGTCACCATCCACCCGCTCGCCAAGCAGGTGCAGCGCTATCTGCTGTTCACCACGCTGGCGCGCTATGACAGCGCGCTCCGTCCCACGCCGTATCTGGCGCGCGGCTGGACGTGGTCGGCGGACCGCCGGGCCCTGACGTTCCGGCTGCGGGCGGTCACATGGCACGACGGCCAGCCTACCACCGCGCGCGACGTAGTCTGGACGCTCGACGCCGCGCGCGACCCCGCCACCGGCTACCCCCGCCAGAATGATCTCGCGAACCTGACCGCCGTGACCGCGCCGGATGACTCGACGGTGATCCTGCGATTCGGGGTGCCGCTACCAGCGTTCCCCGACGTGCTGACCGATCTCGCCATTCTGCCGGCACACGCGCTCGACTCGGTGCCGCACGCGCGGCTGCGCCAGACGGAGTGGAACGAGCACCCGGTGGGCAACGGGCCGTTCCGCTTCGTGCTGCACGAGCCGCACCGCCGCTGGGTGTTCGCGGCGAATCGCGATTTTCCGCGGGACTTGGGCGGCCCGCCGGCGCTCGACCGGTTCATCGTCGTCGTGGTGGACGATCCCACCGCCAAGCTCGCGGCGCTCACCGCGGGCGAGCTCGACGTCGCGGGCATCAATCCCGCGCACGCGAGCTACGTGCGGCGCGATCCGCGGCTCGCCGTCGTGGACTACCCGCTGCTCTTCACCTACGGCGTGGTGTTCAACCTGCGGCGGCCGCCGTTCGCCGACCCCGCGCTGCGCCGCGCCGTGGCGCTCGCCATCGATCGCCGGGAAATCATCGACGCCTATCTCTACGGCTTCGGCACGCCGGCCGACGGGCCGGTGCCTGTGGACGTGCCGGGTCACGTGGCGACGCCCGCCGTGCCGTTCGCGCCCGATTCGGCGCGGCGCCTGATCGCGGGGCGCCACGTGTCCTTCGAGTTGTTGACGGTGGGCAGCGGCGAAGCCGCGCTCGAGCAGCTGCTGCAGGCGCGCCTTCAGGCCGTGGGCTTCACGGTCACGATCCGCCAGGTGGAGCTGTCGACGTTTCTGGACCGCGTCTACGGCCCGCGGCACGATTTCGACGCGGCGGTACTCGGCATTCCGGGCGACCTGGGACTCGGCTACCTCGCGCCGCTGGCCGAGCTCGCCGGCCTGCGGGCACCCACGGATCCCGCGGCGGCGCAGCGCCTGCTGAGTGATTCGCTGGCGGTCGCTTTCCTTTATCATGGGCGCGGCTTGCAGGGACTCTCCCGCCGGCTCACGGGCGTGCGCATGGACCAACGCGGCGAGCTGCCGACGGTGGCTCAGTGGAGCACGGGGCCGTGAGGCGGCGCGACCTGCCGAAGGAGTATCATGCCCAGGCGCCGCTACGCCTGGACCTCGCAGGGGGCTGGACGGACGTGCCGCCGTTCTCGCAGCGCGAGGGCGGAGTGGTGGTCAACGCGGCGATCGCGCTGCACGCGCATGTCGAGCTGCGCATCGGCGGCGAGCTGATCCGTCTCGTGGCGGAGGACCTGAACCAGACCGTCGAGATGGCGAACTCGGGCGGGCTCGTGGCCGATGGCCGCCTGCCGCTGCACAAAGCCGGCCTGCGGATGTTTCCCGTCTCGTTCCCCTGCACGCTGTCCACGCGGTGTGATGCGCCCGCGGGTTCGGGACTCGGCAGCTCCGGCGCGCTCGACGTGGCGCTCGTCGCCGCGCTGTCCGCGGCGCGGCTGGAGCGGCCCGACCGGCGCGACATCGCGCAACACGCGTGGCAGCTCGAGGCGGTGGAGGCGGGGGTGCCCGGCGGCAAACAGGATCAGTTCGCCGCGGCGCTGGGCGGCGTGCAGCGGCTCAGCTTCCGCGATCCCGACGTCGGCGTGGAGCCCCTGACGCTCGACCCGGCGTTCGCCGCCGCCCTGGAACGGCAGATGGTGCTGTGCTACACAGGGCGCTCGCGCGTCTCGGGCGACACCATCGCGCGGGTGCAAGCGGCGTACGCGCGCGCGGACGCGGGCGTCACCGGCGCGTTGCGCGCGCTGAAAGACGTGGCTGAGCGGATGGCCGAGGCGCTGCGCGCGGCCGACCTCGCGCAGGTCGGCGCGCTGCTCGCCGAGAATTGGCGGCACCAGCGCGCGCTCGATCCGGCAATGAGCACGCCGGAGATGGCGCGGCTCGAGACCGCGCTCGCGGCGGCCGGCGCCCTGGGCGGCAAGGCCGCGGGAGCGGGCGCCGGCGGCTGCATGTTCTTCCTGATGGCGGACGACTCCGGGGCGGGGCCGGCGGCGGCGCGTGCGGCGGGCGCCGAGGTCCTGCCGCTGCGCTGGGCGACGGAGGGCGTGCGCGCATGGTGACCGCTGAGCAGCTCGCGGCGCGGCGCGTTGCGATCGCCAACGCAGCGGATCTCCAGGCGCTGCAGGCGCGGCTGATCGAGCGCGCCGGTCCCGTGCTGGCGCGGATGCCGGTGATCCCCGAGCACAAGGCGCTGTTGTCGCAGGACGGGGGTGTGTGTCCCGACGACGGCACCGCGCTGACGTTCGATCCCTGGAGCCCGAGCGCGCACCGCTGTCCGCGCTGCGGCAAGACGTTCACCGGCGAACGCCACGACCGCCATTGGGCCAAGTTCCAGCACTTGTGGCTCGCCGAGCGCGCCGCGCATCTCGCCACGCTCGGCGCGCTCGCGGGGCACGACGCGGCCGCGGCGCGCTCGGCGGAGATCCTGCGCGCCTACGGCGAGCGCTACTTCCGCTATCCCAATCGCGACAACGTCCTCGGCCCCAGCCGGCTGTTCTTTTCGACTTACCTCGAATCGATCTGGGTGTTGAACTATCTGGCGGCGGCGCAGCTGCTGCGCGCGGCGGGCAAGCTCAACGACGCCACGCGCCGGCTGGTGGGGCAGGTGGCCGACGAGGCTGCGAACCTGATCGGCGAGCACGACGAAGGATTCTCCAACCGCCAGACGTGGAACAACGCGGCGCTCGCGGCGATCGGGGTGTGGTGCGAGGACGAAGAGCTGCTCAAGAATACCCTCGAGGCAAACACCGGACTGGTCGAGCACCTGCGCGGCTTCCGCGACGACGGCATGTGGTACGAAGGTGAGAACTACCACTTGTTCGCGTTGCGCGGCTGGCTCACAGGAGCGGGATGGGCGCGCGCCGGCGGCACCGACGTGCTCGCCGATCCACGCGTGGCCGATCGCGTGCGCCGCGCGCTGCGCGCGCCCGCCGTCACCGCGCTGCCCGACTTCACCTTCCCCGCGCGCAAAGACTCGCGCTTCGGCGTGTCGCTGGCGCAACCGATGTACGCGGAGATGTGGGAGATCGGGGCGGCGAGAACTCAGAGCGGGGATATCGGGAACTGGCTCGCGGCGCTGTATCAGGGCGCCGGACCGGTGACCCCGGAGATGTTTGAGTCGTACTTGCACGATGCGGACCCGTCCCCCATCCCCCGTCCCCCGTCCCGTCGGGATCTGTCCTGGTGGTCTCTGGTCGAGATGGCTCCCTCGCTCTCCGGCGAGCCGGCCGCGTGGCAACCGGCAAGCGAGCTGTTGCCGAGCCAGGGACTCGCGGTGCTGCGCGCCGGCGGGCGCTATGCGAGCCTCGAATGCGGACCGCCGGGGGGCGGACACGGACATCCCGACCGCTTGCATTTCACGCTCCACGCCGGCGGCGTGCACTGGTTGCCCGATTTCGGCACCGGCAGCTACGTGTCCCCCGAGTTGTTCTGGTATCGCTCGACGCTGGCGCACAACGCGCCGCGGCTCGACGGTGCGTCGCAGGAGTCCCTGCCCGCGCGCTGCGACTGCTTCGACGCCAAGAACGGCTGGGCGTGGGCGTCGGGTCGCTTCGGGGACCTGCGCCGCGTGGTGGTGTCGGGTCCGCGCTATGTCATCGATGTCCTGGAGCTCTCGGGACGCGTAGATCGCCTCCTGGAGCTGCCGTGGCACTTCACGGGTCAGGCCGAGGTCGCAACACCCGGCCGCTGGGAGAGCGGCGAGGTCGCCGACGCATTCGTCACGCGCGTCGAGCAGTTCAAGCCCGACGCGGCGGGCCCGATTCGCATGCGGCTGACGTCGGACCACGCACAACTGACAACGCATCTTGCTTTCGACGGTCACCTCCTGCGGGCTGAAGCCCCCGGCCGCCCGACGAGCGGCCGCCGCGAGACGTTCTACCTCGAGCGCGCCACGGGCCGGAACCTGCGTTTCGTGGCGGTGCTCGACGCCGTCACGAACGCGGCCGTGGTGCGCGGCGTGCGCGTCTCAGGCGACCTCATCGAGGTCGAGACGCCGGAGGGCACGGAGCGGCATCGCATGGGCGCCGAGGGCTGGGACGCGGAGACGCCGGCCGGCCGCGTGACGCTGCGCGGCGCGCGCGCCGCCGACCTGCCGTTCCGCGGATTTCTGGAGCTCGAGCCGGTGACGCCACCGACCGCCGCGGCCCTGCGGATCGATGCCGCGCCCGCTTTGGACGGCACGCTCTCAGGCTTCGATCCGGCCGAGCCGCTCACGCTGGACCTGGAAGACCAGTACCGCCGCGCCGAGGAGCCGTATTCCGGGCCCGACGACCTCGCGGCGGTCGCGTACGTCAATTGGGAC
>DATLWA010000313.1:0-2721 GCA_035576905.1 Gemmatimonadales bacterium | reverse complement strand
CCTCGCCGGGCTCAAGCCCTATTTCAAGAAGGACGGGCTCGTGACGGCGGGCAACGCGTCGGGTATCTGCGACGGCGCCGCGGCGGTGGTCGTCGCCAGTGAAAGGTTCGCGAAGACGCGCGGCCTGAAGCCCATCGGCCGGCTCGTCTCGTGGGCCGTGGCGGGCGTCGAGCCCAAATACATGGGAATCGGCCCGGCGCCGGCGGCGCGCAAGGCGCTGGCCAAGGCCGGCATGAAGCTCGAGCAGATGGACCTGGTGGAAGTGAACGAGGCATTCGCGCCGCAGTATCTGGCCGTCGAGCGCGAGCTCGGCCTGGATCGCGCCAAGACCAACGTGCACGGCGGCGCGATCGCGATCGGCCACCCGCTCGCCGCCTCGGGCGCGCGCATTACGCTGCACCTGCTGCACGCGCTGCGGCGCGGGAAGCAGCGCTTCGGCCTGGGCTCCGCCTGCATCGGCGGCGGCCAGGGCGCGGCGGTCATCGTCGAAGCGTTCCCCGCCTAGGAGGACCGAATGGAAGGCACTTTGCTGCCCCTGCTCGCCGTCGTCGCGGCGTATCTGTTCTCGGGCCTCCGCATTCTCAAAGAGTACGAGCGCGGAGTGCTGTTCGTGCTGGGCCGCTCGTGGGGCGCCAAGGGGCCCGGCCTGATCTGGCTGCCGCCCGTGCTGACCAAAATGCAGAAGGTGTCGTTGCGGGTGATCGCGATGGACATCCCGCCGCAGGACGTCATCACCCGCGACAACATCTCGATCAAGGTCAACGCCGTCCTCTACATGCGGGTGGTCGACCCGGCCAAGGCGATCATCGGCGTGGAGAACTACCTCTACGCCACGAGCCAGTTGGCACAGACCACGTTGCGATCGGTGCTGGGCGAGACCGAGATGGACGAGCTGCTGATGAACCGCGAAAAGATCAACGCGGTCCTGAAGAACATCATCGACCAGCGCACCGAGAGCTGGGGCATCGAGGTATCGGCGGTGGAAGTGAAGGACGTGGACCTGCCGCCCGAGATGAAGCGCGCCATGGCGCGCCAGGCGGAAGCCGAGCGGGAGCGCCGCGCCAAGATCATCAACGCCGAGGGCGAGCTGCAGGCGGCGGAGAAGCTGGCGCAGGCGGCGCACATCATCGGCAAGGAGCCCGCCGCGATCCAGCTGCGCTATCTCCAGACGGTCTCCGAGATAGCTTCCGAGAAGAGCTCCACGACCATCTTCCCCGTGCCGATCGACCTGTTCCGGGGCATCCTGGACGCGGTGGGCAACCGCACGGGCTATCCAGCCGCGCTGCCCGAGAAGGCGTCGGGCGAGGCGGTGCCCGCGCCGCGGAGCGTCACCAAGACGAACGTCTGAGATGGCCGGCGAGCTGATCGGCCGCGAGGCGCTCGATCGCATTCTCAAGCGGGCCGCGGAGCTGCAGGCGGGCGAGCAGGACGTCGGCGACGGCCTGACGCGTGCCGAGCTGCTCAAGCTCGGTGACGACGTCGGCATCCCGGCGCAGTATCTGCGGCAGGCCCTGCTGGAAGAGCAGACGCGCGCGGCGCCGGAGCCCGCCGGCGGCCTGTGGGGCGCCATCGCCGGGCCGGCGCGCGTCTCCGCCTACCGCGTGGTCCCGGGCGACCCGGCGACCATCGAGCGGGCACTGGCGCGGTGGATGGAAGGCGAGGAGCTGCTGCAGGTGAAGCGGCGCTTCCCCGATCGCGTCACCTGGGAGCCCAAGAGCGGCTTCCTCGCGTCCATGCAGCGCGGTTTGAAGGTGACGGGCCGTGCGTACGCGCTCGCCAACGCCCTGGAAATCGCGGGCCAGGTGACGCCGCTGGAGAAGGGCTTCTGCCACGTGCAGCTGGTGGCGGACGTGCGCAACTTGCGCCGCCAACGCGTCGGCGGCGCGACCACGCTCGCAGGTCTAGGCGCGCTCTTCACACTCGCCGCGCTGTCGCTCGGCCTCGTGCCCGGGGCCGCCGAGGTGGCGGCGTTCGCGCCGGCGGTGGCCGGTGGCCTGGGCGGGCTGGCGCTGGCGCGCACGCACCGCGGCGTGGCCGCGCGCGTGGAGGTGGGCCTCGAGCAGGTGCTCGACCGCCTCGAGCGCGGCGAGATCCGCGCCGAACATGCGTTGCCGGGCCGGACCGGTCCGCTGGGGCGGCTGGCGGACGAGATCAAGAAGACTTTCGAGCTCTAAGGAGCGTGGATGAGCGACATCAAGACGGTCGGCGTGCTGGGGAGCGGGTTGATGGGGAGCGGCATCGCGCAGGTGGCGGCGGCCGCGGGCTACGACACCGTCGTGCGCGACGTGGCGCCCGCCATTCTCGACAAGGCCAAGGCCGGCATCGACAAGTCGCTCGCCAAGTTCGTGGAGAAGGGCAAGCTGAAGGCCGAAGACAAGGACGCCGCGCTCAGGCGCCTGCGCTTCACCACCGCCGTGGCCGATCTCAAAGCTTGCGACATCGTGATCGAGGCCGTGACCGAGGATCTCGCGGTCAAGAACGCGCTGTGGACGGAGCTGGACGGCCTGTGCGGCCCGCGCACCATCTTCGCCTCGAACACGTCCAGCCTCACCATCGCCGCGATGACCGGCGCCACCAAGCGGCCCGACCGGTTCGTCGGGCTGCACTTCTTCAACCCCGTACCGCTGATGGGGCTGGTGGAGGTGGTGCGCACGGTCACCACGTCGCCGGAGACATTCCAGCGCGCCTTCGCGTTCGGGAAGTCGCTGGGTAAAGAGGCGC
>DATLWA010000312.1:0-6015 GCA_035576905.1 Gemmatimonadales bacterium | reverse complement strand
TGTCGTTCGAGCTCTACCCCGGCGAGACGCTGGGCATCGTGGGCGAATCCGGCTCGGGCAAGACCGTCACGTCCCTCTCGGTGCTGCGGCTGATCCCCGAGCCGCCGGGCCACATCCGGCCCGGCAGCTACATCGAGTTCGAGGGCCGCAATCTCCTGACGCTCAGTCCCCCGGAGCTGCGCGCCATTCGCGGTAACCAGATCGCGATGGTCTTCCAGGAGCCGATGACGTCGCTCAACCCCGTGTTCACCGTGGGCGACCAGATCGCCGAGGCGGCGATTATTCACCAAGGGTTGTCCCGCAAAGCGGCGCGGGCGCGCGCCATCGAGATGCTGACGCTCGTCGGCATGCCGGATCCCGCCGAACGCGTCGATCACTATCCGCATCAGCTGTCGGGCGGCATGCGCCAGCGCGTGATGATCGCGATGGCGCTGGTCTGTCATCCCAAGGTCCTGATCGCCGACGAGCCCACCACGGCCCTCGACGTGACGATCCAGGCGCAAATCCTCGAGCTGCTGGAGCGGCTGCAGCGCGAGCTCGGCATGGCGATCTTGCTGATCACGCACGATCTGGGCGTCGTTGCGGGCGCCGCCGATCGCGTGGTGGTGATGTACGCCGGCCAGGTGGTGGAGACCGCCACTACGCCGGAGTTGTTCGCGCGGCCGCGCCATCCCTACACCGAGGGCCTGCTGGCGGCGGTGCCGCGCGTGGACACGCCGCGCGAGCAGCTGCGCGCCATCCCGGGATCGGTGCCCGCCGCGACCGAGTGGCCCGCGGGCTGCCGCTTCCATCCGCGCTGCCCCTATGCGTGGGACAAATGCCGCACCAGCGAGCCGCCGCTGCTCGACGCCGGCGCCGGCCACCAGGCGCGCTGCTGGCTCGTGACCGAGCCCGCGCGCCGGAGCGCTCCCGCGTGACCGCGCCGCTCGTCGACGTCCGGGGCCTGGTCAAGCACTTCCCCGGCGAGCGCGCGTTCCTCGGCCTCGGCGCGGCCAAGCCGCCGGTCCGCGCCGTGGATGGCGTGTCGTTCACGATCCGCGAGGGCACGACGCTCGGCCTGGTGGGCGAGTCGGGCTCGGGCAAGTCGACGGTCGCGCGCACGCTGCTGCGCTTGATCGAGCCCACGGCCGGTGCGGTGCTGTTCGAGGGTGCGGACGTGCTGCGCCTGGGGCGCACCGAGCTGCGCGCGTTGCGGCGGAAGATGCAGATCGTGTTTCAGGATCCCTACGGCTCGCTCAACCCGCGCATGACGGTGCGGGCCACGCTGCGCGAGCCGATCGTGATCCACAAGCTCGCCGCGGGCGACAAGATCGACGCGCGCGTGCGCACGCTGCTCGACGAAGTGGGGCTCGACGCGCAGTACGCTGACGCCTATCCGCACGAGCTGTCGGGCGGGCAACGCCAGCGCGTGGGCATAGCGCGGGCGCTGTCGGTCGAGCCGCGGTTCATCGTGTGCGACGAGCCGGTGTCCGCCCTGGATGTGTCGGTGCAGGCACAGGTGCTGAATCTGCTCGCGGAGCTGCAGCGGCGGCACCGCCTAACCTACCTGTTCATCGCGCACGACCTGGCGGTCGTGAAGCACATCGCCGACGAAGTGGCGGTGATGTATCTGGGGAAGATCGTGGAGCGGGGACCGTCGGAGGCATTGTATCGCGCGCCGCGCCATCCCTACACCGCGTCGCTGCTCTCAGCGGTGCCGGTGCCCGATCCCGCCGCGCCCAGCCGCCGCATCGTGCTGCAAGGCGACGTGCCGTCGCCCGCCAATCCGCCGCCCGGCTGTCCCTTCCATCCGCGCTGCCCGCACCCGAAAAAGAACGAGCGCTGCCGGACGGAGCCGCCAGCGCTCGTGGAAGTGGCCGCGGGACAGATCGCGGCTTGTCATTTCGCCAAGGAGCCGATGACTCCCGGAGTCTAGCCCGAGTGCGCCACTTTCGGCGCCCGTCGCAGCGTCTCCACCTCCGCCACCACTCCGATCACCCAACCCCCCGTCAGCACCCAGGCACCGATCTGCAGCCCGCCCGAGATCAGTCCGCTCACGAGATACATCACGACGGGCAGGCCGACGACGGTCAGCCGTAACAGCTGCAATCGTTCGGTCTTCGTGCCGCGCTGCTGTTGCCAGTAGAGCAGCGCACCGGTCACGACGACCGGCACGATCCATTCGAGCGGCCCGTCGGAGTCGCCTTTGAGTCCCGCGTACAGATAGGCGCCCCATAAGGCCAGGAAGATCGCGCGTCCCGCGGCGTGCATCGTGCGCCCGTGCCGCTCCTGAAAGCGCGCCGCGGGCGCCACCAACGCCACCAGGGCATAGGCCAAGGCCGCAATGACCGGAATGCCGACCAACATCACCGTCGGCAGATCATCCCATGCGATGACGACCGGGCGCGCGCCGCAGCTGTACGGCAGGGCCAGTCCCACGAGCATCAACCCCGCGGCGAGTTTCTTGAGCATGGCCACTCCTTGTCGGGGCTAGTGCACCCCGCCCATGAGCTTCTTGACCGGCTTGACGATCGCGAACGCCACCAGCGAGGCGCCGATGCACGCGGCGCCCACCACGCCGAACAGTTGCGGCAAGGGCGCGGTGGAAATGAATCCCGCGGCGAATCCCGCGACCTTGTTGCCGACCGAATCGGCGAGGAACCACAGGCCGAGCATCATGCCGACGATCCGCACCGGCGCGAGCTTGGTGAACACGGACAAGCCCACCGGAGAAACGCTCAACTCGCCGAGCTCCTGGATGAAGTAGCAGCCGATGAGCCAGAACGGCGACACCCGCAGGCCGGGCGTCGCCTGAATCGCGGACGCCGGGATCAGCAGAAACACGAACGACAGGCCGACGAAAAACAGTCCGAAGGCGAACTTGGTGGGGGTCGTCGGCTCGTACTTGCCGAGGCGAATCCACAACCAGGCGAACGCGGGGGCGAGGATGATCACGAAAATCGCCTGCACCGAGACGTACCAGCTCGACGGGAAATCGAAGCCCAGGATGCGCAGCGTGGTGTAGCGGTCGCCGAACAAGTTCAGGCTCGAGCCCGCCTGCTCGTACGCGCCCCAGAAGACGGCCGCCAGGACAAAAAACACCGCCATCGCCGCAATCCGCTTCCATTCCGGTAGGGTGAATCCGAGGAAGCCTCCCGACGGCGCCGCTGTGGCGCTCGCCGCGACGGGTTTGGCGCGCTGGGCCAGCCGTTCGATCGCCGGCTGCAGATGACGGCGCCCCAGGACGTATTGCAGCAGTCCCAAGGACATTCCCACGCCGGCGCACGCAAAGCCCAGGTGCCAGTCGACCTTCTGCGCCAGCCACCCCGCGATGATGGGCCCGATGAAGGCGCCGAGGTTGATCCCCATATAGAAGATGGAGAACCCCGCGTCCCGCCGCGTGTCGGCCGGGTCGTACAGCGCGCCGACGATGCCTGAGACATTGGGCTTGAGCAGCCCCGTACCGATCACGATCAACGACAGGCCGACATAGAAGAAAGGCAGCGGGTGGAACGCGAGGGTGAAGTGCCCCAGCGCGATGATGATGCCGCCGATCAGGACGCTCTTGTACTGTCCCAACCACCAGTCGGCGATGATGCCGCCGGCGATGGCGGCCGCCCAAACGCCCGCGGTGTAGTTCCCGTAGATCCGGCCGGCGTGCTTGTCGTCGAACCCGAGGGCGTGGACCATGTAGAGAATGAGGAACGCCCGCATTCCGTAGTAGCTGAACCGCTCCCACATCTCGGTGAAGAAGAGCGTCGAGAGCCCGCGCGGATGTCCAAACCAGCTTGACTGCGTCCCGCCCGTGGGCGTCGTCATGCATCCTCGATGGTGAGGGTCACGCGAACAGGTCGTCCTGCAGGAACCGCACGCCCGGCGCGGGCGGCCGGAGCAAGGCGCCGAGGCGCTGCTCCCACTTCTCGACGTCGAAGTGATGCTCGTGCTGCAACGCCCGTCGCAGCACCGGCGAGAATTCGTGGAACGCTTCCAGCAGCTCGGCGGTGGTGGCCCGCAGCGCTTCCGTCTGACCAGAAGCGCCCGCGCTCATGTCGGCGAGAATCGCCTCTTCGGTCCGCGACGCGACGATCGGCTCGGTGCGGCCCTCGACATACACGTCGGTGCGCTTGCCGGGGCCGCGCTTGTCGTCGATCGGCATCAGACCGACGATCTGGTCGGACCGCCAGAACTTGCCGTACCCGAGAAAGACCATCCGTTGAGGCTGGATATCCATGTTACCGCCTTTTCAACCCGCGCCGTTGCAGAATGTCGTCCAATACCACCCGGTCGATCTTGCCGTCCATGCGCACCCGCACGTCGTAATTCTCCCAGTACATGAAGTTCGCGAGCGCGCCGAGGAACTTCGGATTCGCCGTGCCCTGCGCGTGGTCGAGCCACTTTTCCGGCTGGCCCTTGGGTTCGGCCAGGAGGATCGGCTCGAGCAGCTTCACCACGTCCGGCGTGATCGGCAGCAGGTCTTCGGGCCGGCTCTGGAAGAAGTACAGCTGGTGCAGGCGATACAGGCGCTGCAGCTCGCGGATCGGATTGGTGTCGTCGTAGACGCGGATGTCGATGTAGCGGTCGTTGTTGCCGAGGTAGCCGGCGTTGGCGCGCACCACCAGCAGCGCCGCCGACTCCATGCCGCGCCGGTCGCCGCCGCCCGCCTGGCCCGCCACGAGCGCCGCCATCAGCCGGTCGGCCAGCGAGCCCGTGGCCTTGGTGAACGCGTCGGCCATGTTCTTCACGGTCTGGTCCGACACCATGATGTTGGCCTGCGCCGCGAAGCCGCGGCCGACGATCATCTGCCCCTTGCCCGCGGCGATGATCTCGCCCGACGGCCCGCTGGTCCGTCCGCCCGCCCAGTCGAAGCAGGAGTCGCCGGTCCAGCTCGCGGCGCGGCCGTGCGCGTCCACCATGCCGACCTGGCGCTGCGCCGGGCGCGGATCGGTGCGCATCACGATGCGCATCGCGTCGGGCGCGCTCGCGCCGAGCGCGATCAGATCGAGACCCTTGTCGCCGTAATCGGTGTTGCCGAGCGATTGCGTCGCCACCGCGCCCACGCCCGCCCTGGCCCACGGCACGATGCCGCCGACGTTGGGGAACTTGGATTGCACGGCGATACCCAGGTCGCCGGTGGCGGAGTCGTAGGCGACGATGCTGTAGGTATGGGCGCGCTTGGTGAAATCGGGGGGCGCTGAGGTGGGTTGCTGCAGCAGGACGGCGAGCGCGGCGATGAGCATCCCTAGTCCTTTCGCATTTTTTTCTTCAGTTCCTCGAGCTGCCGCTGGGCCGCCGCCTCGCGCTGCACGCGGTCCAGATCGGCTTTCAGCAGGTCGTCGTGCACGTCGGTGCCGGGACGGGCGCCGCCCGCGGCCTGGATGTCGCGCCACGCAGCTTCGGCCGAGCGCTCCGCCTGGTTCAGCGGCCGGCCCTGCTCGGCCGTCTTGAGCTGCGCGTGCATTTCTTCCAGGTCGCGCTGGGCCAGCGCCAGCTCGGCTTGCACGGCCGTGAGCTTCTGCTCGAGCACGGCGACGCGCTCGCGATGCTTTGTCGCGAAACGGCCCGCGATCGCGACGGTCTCGGCATCCTGAATCTCGCCCGCCAATCGCCCGCGGCGCTCGGCGTCGGCCAGCCCCTGGCGCTCGGCGGCGAGGGCGCGCTCGGTGCGGGCGCGGGCTTCCTGGATCTCTTGCACCGCTACACGCGCTTCGACGACCGCCTCGCGCATCTGGCGCGCCAAATCGCGCAGGTCGCCCGGCGGCGTGGCGGCGTCCAGCGCCCGGCGCAGGGAGTCCCGCAAGCGCTCGAACAAACGCTCAGCTCTTCCGGACGGTCTTGGCGAAGAAGGCCGAGTAGACGGGCTCGGCTTTCTGCGCGTGGCATTTGGGACAAGTGGGACGCGCGCGGTCGTGCTCGTCCATAGACACGGATTCGTTCCAGCGGTGGCCGCACTCGCCGCAGCGGTACTCGTAGATCGGCATGGCGAGTCCAAGGTTATTCCTGATGGAAACACGGGTCAAGTTGACGCGCGGGCGGAAC
>DATLWA010000311.1:0-4615 GCA_035576905.1 Gemmatimonadales bacterium | reverse complement strand
CGGAACGGCTGCCGCTGGGGAGCACCAGGGTTGGCGCCGCCACGACGGTGGAAGCGACTCGTGCCCGCGGCGCCGGGCTGGGTCAGGTTCGGATTCTGCGTGGCTGCGAGATTGGGCCCGCCCGTGGACTGGGGAGCCATGTTGTTGGTGCTGCCGCCCATCTGACCGGCGCCGGCCTGCATCTGCGGGGTCTGCACGCCCACACCCGGACCGGCCTGACGGCCGTCCTTCAAGGTCACCATCGGCGTGCCGTCGGGACCAGGCTGGATCTTCCCCGCCGCGGCGGCCTCCTGCACGGCGGACTGCAGCTTGAAGCGCTTGACCGCGCGCTCGTCGAGGGCGGCCATGAGCACCGGGCTCTTGAAGACGCGGTCGCGCGCCTGGCGCGCCAGCATGTCCTCGTAATCGTGGATGCCGCTCTTTTCGGCGGCCCACTCGAGGTCGCCGATGCCCGCGTTGACCTGGTTGGCCGCCCAGGTGCCTTCGGTGACGTAGTCGATGGTGCGGTCGATCGAGACCGTCAGGTCGTAGTAGCCGGCGATCATCTTCTGCGACAGACTGACCCGCTCGAATTTCGGCTTCAGGCTCGACGTCGGGGCTTCCCAGTTCAGGTAGACCGGGCCGGGCAGCGTCTCGATGTGGCGCAGGTCGAGCTCGCCGAGCTGCTCGAGCAACAGCTCGCCCGCGCGGTAGATGCTGTTGTAGAGGGCGCGGGCCTGCACGCTGCTGACGACGGTGTTGTAGCCCGAGCTTGTGGGTTCACCGCCCAGAGTTCGAGGAACGATCCGATCGATATCAGCTTCCTCGGCCGCAAGAGCTTTCCAGAAGTCAGCATTGAGACCAGGGTGGGTGAGAGGGACAACCTTACGATTAGGGCCAAAGTCCATGATCGTGCCGCTCTTGAACTCGAACGTCGTGAGTTTTGACCCGGACTTGGTGTCGACCAGGCTGCCAACACTCTTATCGTCCCCCTGATATTCGATGTAGAAGCTCGTAAATGACGCCAGATGCACGGCGTTCATCAAATACGTCCGCAGCGTGTCGATCGTGCGCAAATTGCTGTCGACGAGGCCCAGCACAGGCAGCCCCCACGACCCGTATTCGGTTTCGCCCGCGTTCAGACTGGTCTGGTACACCCACGGCACGCAGCCGAGGTCGGTCGCAATCCCGTCCTCGCCAGAATGGGCGTGGACGATCGGCTTGTCCTTCAGGAAATACCTGATCCGATTGGGCGTGTGGACCTCGATCATCGAATTGGTATTGGCCTGGCCTGATTCGATCGCCACATCCCAGCCGGCGCCCTTCAGCTCGAGCAGCGTGGTCTTGCGTTCGATGAACAGCGCCAGCAGCTGGTCGTCGACGATCAGCGGAAACGTCTGCTCGGGCGGCAGGATGCGGCGCTTGAGCGGAAAACCGCCGTGGTTGCCCACGGTCTGGCGGTGGTTGTCGACGGCCTTGGAAAACGCCCTGGCCGAGGCTTCCTGGTCCATTTCGGCGTAATCCTCGGTCGCTTTGCCAGACGAGGTACGCCAGTGTTCCTGCTTGATCTGGCCGGAGTCGCTATCGAAAAACATCGGCGCGCCGGCCCACACCTGCGGCGTCAGCATGGAGCCGACGCACACGCCGCCCTTGCCGACGAAGCAGTCCAGGATGAACTCCCAGGCGCTCTTGCTCTTGACGCTCTTGCGGTCGAAGTACTTGAACGTGGCCTCCATGAAGCGTTCGACCTGGTTGGCGTCCTCGCCCATCGCGAAGTCCTCACCCGGATTCGCCCGGGTGAACACGGGCATGTTCAGCATCAGCGTGCCCACCACGCGCTGCGGGATCTCCTTCGCCCTCGAGGAGTGGTGCTGCGTAGCGGTCTGGCGCCACGCCTTCGGCACGGCCACCTTCCACGCCTGCGTCCTGAGCTCGACAGCCTTGCCAATGATCTCGTCGCGCGGCGACCAGGCGCTCTTGACTTTCTGGAACAGGTCCAGCACCTGCGTCGGCGTCATGTCGTCGTAGTTACCGTCAGGCGGCAGCTCAGCCAAAGCCGGTCACTCCTCGTCAGCCCGCAGACCGAAACTGGCGTACAGCCCGCTGGTGTCGGCCCCTGGTTGGGCGTCGTACGTGAACGGCAGGGTCTTGAGCTCGGTCGGGCCCCAGCGCGAGGTCTGCTCGCGCGCCCATGTGAGCGCCATCGTGGTGGCGTCGACCTGGTCGTCGTGCGCGCCGGCCGGGAACTGCAGCAGCTCGCCCACATACGTCCGCAGCCACGGCGCATCGTTCGGGAATCGGACCCGCCCCGCGGCGAACAACTGCGTCACCGCGTTGGCGCGCGCCGCCTTGTCGCGATCGGGTCGCCACGGGATCACCGGCAGCCGGGTCTCGGCATTGAGCTCCTGGGCGAGCGACTTGCCGCTACCGATGTCCTCGACCAGCAACGCGTCGGGGTGCCACCGCAGGTCCAGCGTCGCCACATCGCGCTTCAATTCGGGGAACGTGACCCGCTTCCGGTACACGTCCAGCAGCCGGTAGCCGGCCTTTTCGACCCGCCACGCCTGGATCACGCTGTAATCCGCGGTGCGCTCTTTGGAGTACGCCGTGTCGGCGCTCAGAAACACCCAATCTTCCGCCTGTTTGCGCGGTTCGCGCTCGTAGATGAACCACTCGTTCAGGAAGATCGCGCCCTGTTCGGCCGTCGGCCGCCCGCAGTACAGCGCCTGCCAGTCCGATTCGCCCATGCTCGCCCTGAGCTGCAGCAGGTCCGCCGTGTCGTACCGGAGCGGCGCGAGCGGCGTGCCGAAGGGTCGCCCTAATGGATCATCCTCGGGCGCCAGCGCCTCGAGGTTGATGACCTCGTACTGATCCGCATCCTGATGGTCTTTCTGCCACTCGAGGAGGCGCCCGATCAAATCGTCGTGGTGCCAGCGGGTGGCCACGATCAGCACCCCGCCGCCGCGCTGCACGCGGTTCCTGAAACTGGGCCACTCCTTCCAGAGATCGTTCCTGACGCTCTCCGAGTCGGCCTCTTTGCGGTTCTTGACCGGGTCGTCGATCAGCAGAATCTCGGTGCTGCGCCCGGTCGCCGAGCCCTCGCGGCCAACCGCCACCATGCCGCCCCCGCCAGCTTTGTGCGAAAACCCCCAGTCGTCCACCGCGGTACTGGTCGGATCGAGCTCGCGGTTCGGCCACAGCTTCTGAAATGCCTCGGACTGCACGATGTCGCGCGCGTCGTGGGCCAGGTCGTGTGCCCAGTCCGCCGAGTAGCTCATCAGCATCACTCGCCACTCGGGATGCCTGCCCAGCACCCACGCCGGCAGGTGGCGGCTACTGAGCTGGCTTTTCCCGTGCTGCGGGGCCATCTGCAGAATCAGCCTGGGGCTCTCGCGTCGCTCGCACGCCTCGACGAACGCCTGCAGTTTGCCAGCGACGTACCGGTGCACGCCCTCGGCGACGTAGTCGGGTTTGGTGAACTGCACAAAATTGAGCAGCCTGCGCCGCGCCAGCTCCTGGCGCGCGTACTCGCGCAGACGTGCCGGATCCGCACCCTCGGGGACAATGACCGCGGGCGCGGCATCCAGCACGACCATCGAACTTAGGGCGTGGGTGGAACTGCGCCGCCCGCCTGGGCGCTCTCAGCGGCAGCCGTCGCGACGTTCGCCGCCGCGGCCGTGGCAGCGTCAGTGGCTTTCTGCACCACCGCGTCGAGCTGGTCCTGCGTCAGCACATTCGCCGCCGGCAGCGCCTGCAGATCGGCAATGATGGTCGTCAGGGCCGTGCCCAGCGTGGCCAGCGAGTCCGCTTCCGCAGAATCCGAAGCTCGAATTGCGTCGAGTTGTGCGTTCAGATCGTCGAGTGTGGCCATGATGGCCTCCAATTGATGACGTGTGTTGAGTGCCTCTTCGACGAGCCACACGGCGGCCTGGTTGACCAGCCAGTCCAGGCGCTGAAAAAAGTTCGCGCTCTTCTTGAGCGGGTCCGGCGGCGCGTGTTGCATGATCCGCCTGTTACGGCTGAAATCCCCCCGAGCTCTTCAATCGCATCGACCGCAGCCGGCTCAGCCCGCTGACCTGGCCGATCGTCTGCATCATCGCCTTCCCCGGCTGCGGCGCCGGCACCGACACCGCAGCCACGTTGGCCGCCGGCAATGGCGCACTGCGTTTCTTCGGCTGGTGTCCGACGTGCTGTGGCAACGATTTCCCTTTCGGCGTGGCCCGCTCGAACTCAGCCGCCAGCTTCGGATGCTTGGCGTACATGTACCCGCGCTGCGCCTGCGAGACGAACGGCACTACGCCTTCTCGGCCGCCTTCGCCTCGGCGACCACGCCCACTGCCGGGCGCTCCCCTTCGTCCACCTTCACGCCCTGCTCTTGCGCCGCCGTCTTCGACTCCTCAACGGCCGCGACCTGGTTCGCATCTTCCTCCGGCTGCCGGCCCATCCCCGCCAGCACATCGTTCGCCAGCTGCTTCTGATCCTCTTTGGACAGCTTGCTCGCGCCCGTCAAATGGGCATGTACCCGCGGTAACAGGTGCTCTTCAATCCAAGGCATTACGTCGACTCCTCACACTCGTGGAATTTGTCTCGCCGAAAACCCTCGCGTACGCGCGTAGCCCCGCATTCCTCGCCAGGT